>JAQCBM010000075.1 GCA_027729865.1 Actinomycetota bacterium | reverse complement strand
CCCGTCAGACCCTGATCAAGGAGGCTTCGGAACCGTGCGTTCGTCTCACGTGCCGTTCCGAATCCGGCATATTGGCCCATCGTCCACACACCCGGGTCAGCTGATATCCCGCGGGTGTAGGGGAATTGCCCGGGGTGCTCGGAGGTGGTTGAACTTGTGGGCATTGACTCCGTCACGAGGTCGATCCTTCCGACTCGAGTTGTTCGCGCAGAACCTTCTTGGCGATCTTGCCGGTCGAGTTCAGGGGGAAGGACTCGACGATGCGCACATCTTTGGGCTTCTTGTACGACGCCATAGTCGTCTTACAGTGTTCGAGCACATCTTCAATACTCACCTGGGCGCCAGGCTGAACCGTCAATAGCGCCGTCACGTGCTGACCCCATTCGGGATCGGACACACCGACCACCGCCACCTCGTGAACGCCTGGAACTTCCGCAATCACGTCCTCGATCTCGCGGGGATAGATGTTGTAGCCACCGGAGATGATCATGTCTCCTTTGCGGTCCACGAGGAACAGTCGCTCCTCGCCATCCATTCGGCCAAGGTCTCCTGTATGCAGCCAACCATCGCGTACCGCCTTTGTCACTGTTGCATCCAAGCTTGCTTGGCCGTAGTAGCCGCGCATCACATGATCGCCACGAGTGATGACTTCACCGATCTCGCCGACGGGAACATCCTTGCCATCCTCATCGACTATGCGCACCTCCACACCTACGCAGGGAACACCAGCACTCGAAAGCAAGGCCTCCTCCCCTGCGACACCCGCCGCATGGTCCTCAAAGCCCAGAACGGTGACGGGTGGGATGGCTTCGACCAGTCCGTAGTACTGGGCCATGTTGGGCGTGATGCGTTCAAAACACTGACGGATCTGTTCAGGCGGCATAGGCGCTCCGGCGTATCCCAAGAACTTCAGCCCCGCTAGTCGTTCACGAGAGATATCCGGAAGCGCCAGGAGACGAGCGACCATGGTGGGCACCAGGGCTGTTGCCGTAGCGCCTCGATTCTCGATCGCGTCCACCAGAACTTCCGGATCGTACTTAGCTTGCACGATCTGACGGGCACCGAACGTGAAGAACGGCAGGACGAAGAGTCCACTCGTGTGGGTCACCGGACCCGCGTGCACCCAGGTGTCTGACTCACCGGGAACTCCGCGAAGGAGGTCCGTCACGATGTTATTCAGGCTCGCCATGCGGTTGCGATGCGTTCTGATTGCACCCTTGGGACGACCGGTCGTGCCGCTCGAGTAGTTCAACGACACCAGGGCGTCAGGGTCAATGCTCAGTAGCAGCGGCTCATCCGACTGTGCAGCAAGGAAATTCTCATATTCCACTGCCCCAGTGACGCCTGCGGAATCCGCATTGATGACGATCACATGATCCACCGCCGAACGGATGGCCGCTGCGTCGTCCCAGAACTTGGCGTCGAGAATCAAGGCGCGAGGTGCACAATCGGCCGTGATCCGTTCCCAATCGGATGGATGCAATCGATAGTTCAACGCCACTCGACACAGTCCGGCTGTACTGATGCCGAGGTCGGTCTCGATGTACGTATTCTGATTTGACTGCAAGTCGAGCACACGATCGCCTGTCTCCAGACCGAGTGCACGCAGCGCCCGAGCCAACTGCATCACTCGCGCACCGGTGCGTCCGAACGTGCTGGTCCCCTCCGGACCTTCGAGAGCGATCCGATCGCGGTACCGCGTCATCGAGCGCGCTACGAGTCGACCTACGTCCATCAGTGATGTCCTTCCGTTTCGTCGATCCGCCGATGCACGACGGCGTCCAAGATCCAGCACCCGTCGGTGAGTACGGTGATCGGATTGAGTTCGAACTCCATGTCAATCGGCCAGTCATGTGTTGCCTCAACGAGCGCAGTGATTGTTTTGATGAGTGCTTGACGGTCAGCCGGTTGCGCTCCTCTAGCGCCGGTGAGAAGTTTCCCCAGGCGAGTGTTGTCGATCAGGGCATCTATTTGCTGGGCCGTCGTGGGTAACAAGGTCACCGCAACATCGGCAACCACCTCGGTCAGCACACCCCCCACTCCCACGGTGAGGACCCGACCCATGGGACTCGGGGTGATGCCGACGAGCACCTCAACGCCACCGGGGATGAACTGCTCGACGAGCACGTCACCGCCTAATGCCGCACATTGCTCAAAGGCAGCAGTCGCGCCGTCCGGGATGACATCCACGATCACACCGCCAGCATCCGACTTGTGGAGTAGCCCCGGCACCACCGCCTTGAACACAGCTCGTCCACCCATCGCACTGACAGCGATCCTCGCTTCGTTTGCATCAGCGACCATGCGTGAGGACGGGACCGGCAATCCAGCTTGGGCAAGGAGAGCCTTGACTTGGTCTTCAGTAGCCGATGGGGGCGGCGCCTCGACGCTGAGCGTGGATGATCGTGGGGCGCTATCGGCGACGTCGATAGGGCCACTGCAGGCATCGCGCAACGCGCGAAGAGCTGCCACGGCACGCTCCGGCGTCGGATAAACAGGTACACCCTGTTCGGCCAAGAGCCGTGCGCCTTCGGGCGCCAGATTCGCAGCGCCGGTCCTGGCCGCCACCACAGGTTTCTTTGTCGCTGCTCGTACTTCACCCAGCGCGCGAGCGATTCGAGTGACATCGTCACCCACTAAGACGGCAAAGCAAGCAACGACGGCATCGACTGCAGGGTCGGATGCAAGTTTGTGTACGCACGCTTCAAACAAGCCAGGTTCGGCCATGACAGCGGCGGTGACATCCACCGGATTCACCGCGCTCCCGTAGGCCGGAATCACCTGCTCGATTTCAGCGATCGTGTGGGCGTCTAGCAGTGCAAGTGACAAGCCCTCAGCCTCTATGGCGTCGGCGGCGAGAATGCCACTGCCTCCCGATGTAGTAATCACACCCACCCCCACGCGTGGATCCGAGGGCGATGCAAGGCGGGCACCGGTTGCGATCAACGCACCGGCGTCGAGAAGGTGGTCGATCGTTGCAACTCTGGCCACGCCCACCCGGGTGAGCGCTGCGTCGACTACGTCGTCACCTGAGGTGAGTGCACCGGTATGTGACGCGGCGGCACGTGCACCAGCCTCACTTCTACCAGCTTTCACCGCCACGGTCGGCACGGCAGCCGACGCCCTAGCTAGAGCGGCCAAGTCCGTCACCGACTCCAGGTACAACAAAAGGCCGGAGACCTGGTCGTCGTACGCGAGTGCAGCAGCCACCTCTTCGGCTGTCACATCCGCCTCATTACCCGTGGTCACTGCAATGCCGACGGGAAGTTCGCGTTCGAGTCCTAATGACAGCGCTCCAAATCCGAGCGCCCCTGACTGGCTGACAAGCGCAAGGGAGCCGGCAGGAAGTGGAGTGCTGTCAGAAGAGAACACTGGACTGAATGTGGCCATGACGGCGTCGGCGCCACCGACGGAACCGATGCAGTTGGGGCCCAGCAAGCGCATGTGAGCCTGCCGTGCGATGGACACGAGTTCGTCCTGGCGTCGCTTTCCGTCATCATCGACTTCACCGAAACCACTGGACATGACCACGCACACTCGGACACCGGCATCGGCGCAGTCCTTCACTGCTTGCTGCACCGCGCCTGCCGGAACCATGATGAGCGCGAGTTCGATGGCGGTTCCCAACTCATGGGTGGCTTCCTGTATTCCGGTGAAAGCGGACAGCCCCATAACCGTGCCGCTCTTCGGATTCACCGGAAGGATGCGGCCTTTGTAGCCGTACTTAACCAGGTATTCGACGGGCAGCCGCCCCATCGCACCGAGTCGCTCAGTAGCACCGATGACCGCAATCGAACGTGCCGACCACAGTGCTGACAGATCTGACAGCACTGCCGAGTCCTGTGTCTCGATGGAAGAAGTCACGGAAGGATGGCCGTTCCTTCGATCTCCACGAGCGCTTCGTCATCCCACAGTCGGGTCACACCCACCAAGGTCATTGCCGGATAGTCACGACCGACCATGCGTTGCCACACGAGACCAATCTCGCGGGCATGAGCGCGGTAGTCGACCGGGTCCACACTGAAAATCGTCAGTTTGGCCAACTGATCGGGCGTCCCGCCCGCGGCAGCAAGGGCGGCCAGCAGATTGCCGAGAACCTCTTCGAACTGCTCGACGATCGTCGATCCAACGATCCGACCTTCTGAGTTCAAGGCAGTTTGCCCTGCGAGCAGAACTACAGTGCTGCCTTCAGCAACAACGGCATGTGAGAAGCCAACGGGAGGAGCCAACTCCTGGGGATTGATACGTCGAACAGTCATGATTGAACTCCTCCGCCGTCAATGGTGATTGATTGTCCATTCAGTGCACCTGAATCGTGAATGCAGTACGACACAGCTCCGGCCACCTCGTCGGTGGTGATGAGGCGTCCGATTGGTTGTTGCTTTTCGAGTGTTGCCCGCGCTTCGGCTTCACTGCGTCCAGTACGTGCCATGATCGTCTCGATCGATCGCTGGGTCATGGGCGTATCGACGTAACCGGGACATACCGCATTCACCGTAACCCCGGAACTTGCCACCTCAGCCGCAACTGATCGAACCAAACCCAAGACCCCGTGCTTCGCTGCTGCGTAAGCACTTATGTACGGAGCGCCGACCTTCCCCGCAACACTCGAGATCACAACGACGCGTCCGAAGCCCTGGTCGACCATGGCCGGAACGAATTCCCGCAGAAATCGAAATGGGGCGGTGAGATTCACCGACAGCGCCGAGTCCCACAGCGCGTCATCGGTCCTGGCCAAAGGAGCTGCGATCCCTTCACCGGCGTTGACGACCAATACGTCTACTCCGCCCCAGGCCGCATCGATCTGGGCCCGCACGCGAGCCGGAGTGGTGGGATCCGTTGCATCGGCGGGAAAGACCAAAGAAGGTTGGCCCAATCCGGCCGCGACCTGCTCCAATCCCTCACGTCCGCGAGCCGTGAGGGCGATTCGGTGACCACGGCTATCTAGGTGGTCCACAATGGCAGCACCGATTCCCCTGCTGGCCCCGGTCACCAGGCAGCGCAAGGAGGTTTCCGTCATGCCGTCTCTCCCTGCGGGGCTCGCGATAGTGCGTGTCCTTGTCGATCGGCAATAATACGACACATGGCCCAGCCCCGACCCGTGATCGCCGCAGCTCGAAGGACCGTCTTCGGCAAGTACCGAGGCGGTCTCAGCAACATCCGCCCCGATGACCTCCTCGGCGTTGCCCTAGCTGAACTCCGAGACGCCATACCGCGCCTCGACCCGGCGCAGGTGGACGACATCATCATGGGCGATGCCAACGGGGCTGGCGAAGACAACCGGAACGTCGCACGTATGGGCGCCTTGCTCGCCGGATTCCCGGTCAGCGTTCCCGGCGTAACCCTCAATCGACTGTGCGGCTCGGGAGCAGAAGCCATGGTGCAAGCCGCCCGCGCGGTCCGTTCAGGTGACATGGATGTCGTCATCGCGGGTGGTGTCGAATCGATGAGTCGGGCGCCCTACGTCCTACCGAAGTCCGATCAGTCTCTCGACCCGAAAATGACACTCCAACAGACCACCGTCGGCTGGCGAATGGTCAACCCGAACTTTCCCTCCCACTGGACCGACAGCCTCGGCGAGTGCGCCCAACGCAGTGCCGAAGCAAGAGGAATTGGTCGCGCCGCGCAAGACGAGTGGGCGGCGCGTTCCCACGAGTTGGCGACCGCCGCCTGGGACGCCGGCTTGCATGACGATTTTGCATTCGCCGTCAACGGTGTCGAGCGCGATGAATCGATTCGACCGGACTCGACGGTGGCTCGCTTGGCCGAACTCCGCCCGGCTTTCACGGTCGACGGCACGGTGACAGCTGGAAATTCCTCGCCTATCAACGATGGGGCAGTGACTGCACTCATCACCAACGACATCAACGCTCGTGAACTCGGCCTCGAGCCGATGGGAACGATCGTCGCTTCGAGTGTCGTCGCCGTCGAACCGGATGAATTCGCCAAGGCACCGGTTCCGGCTATGCACAAACTCCTGTCAAGAACTGGGCTTGACTTCGCGGATATCGATCTGTTCGAGATCAACGAAGCCTTCGCAGCCATGGTCCTCACCGTGTTGCACGACGAACCTCGCATTCCGGTGGAGAAAGTGAACGTTCACGGCGGCGCACTCGCCATGGGGCATCCCGTGGGAGCATCGGCTGCCCGCGTGGTAATCGATGCCGCCCGTCATCTCAAACGACGCGGTGGTGGCCGCGCGATAGCCACCGCGTGCATCGGAGTGGGACTGGGAATCGCCGTTCTAGTGGAGGTGCCGTGATCGCCAAGGAAGACTTCACCGACATCACCTACGAGGTAGAGGATGGCGTTGCCGTCATCACGATAGATCGCCCGGATCGTTACAACGCGCTTCGAGGACGCACAGTTGACGAATTGATCTATGCGTTTCGATACGCCTGGGTGGACACCGCAATCGGCGCGATCGTTCTCACCGGAGCAGGCAACAAGGCTTTCTGCTCCGGCGGTGATCAAAAGGAACGTGCTGCTACCGGCGGATACGGCGAGACAGAGATGGGGATGTTCGAGATCGAGCGCCTGCATCGACTCATCCGCGAGATTCCCAAGCCCGTGATAGCAGCGGTGAACGGGTTTGCGATCGGGGGCGGTCACGTTCTCCATGTCCTCTGCGACGTTTCGCTCGCGTCAACACATGCCAAATTTGGTCAGGTAGGTCCGCGCGTGGGCAGTTTCGATGCCGGCTTCGGCACCGCCTATCTCGCGCGAGTTGTGGGCGAGAAGCGCGCGCGAGAAATCTGGTTCTTCTGCGACCAGTACGACGCCGAAACGGCCGAGCGCTGGGGACTGGTGAACCGAGTGGTATCGCAAGAAGAGCTCCTACCCCTCGCGAAGGAGTGGGGACGCAAGGCATGCGCGTTGTCCCCCACAGCGCTAAAGACGCTCAAGCACAGCTTCAACGCCGATACCGATCACATCGTGGGTATCCAGTCTCTTGCCTTCGACGTCCTCGACCTTTTCGTCGACACCGACGAAGCCAAGGAAGGCGCTCGCGCCTTTATCGAGAAGCGGTCGCCGGATTTCGGACCATTCCGCTGATTCGCTATTTCAACATCTCGGCTACCAGCGCGCCGCTGCCACCGCCCACACCGCCGCCGGGCCACGTTCCCGATCCGCACACGAATAGGTCCTTCACCGGCGTGCGATGACGACCCCAACCGGGTACCGGTCGCAAGAAGAAGAACTGGGCCGGATGGTGCGAACCACCGAGTGAGTCGCCTCCGATCAGATTCGCGTTATGCCTTTCAAGGTCGGCGGGAGTCAGGACCGCACGTGAACGAATGAGAGCTCGAAGTCCGGGTGCGTACTCCTCGATTTTGGCAATGATGCGATCGGCGTACAACTCACCTATCTGATCCCACGACGATCCATCGGCGAGAGTGGCGGGAAGCACTCGCACCTGAATCCCCAGTGTGTGCTTACCTTCCGGCGCCCGAGACGGATCGCTTACCGTGGGTTGCCCGACCACCAAGGTTGGAGAATCGGGCAGATGTCCCGCCGCTGCCTGCGTGTAGGTCATAGCCATGTCATCGATATAGGGACCGATGTGGACGTAGTTGAAGCTTCGTGCCTCACTCGCTCGCCACGGCGGTAGATCGTCTAGTGCAAGGTGGATCATCATGGTCGCGAGTCCTGGGGTGAAGCCCCGAACTCGGCGGACCTCGAGCCTTTGCTGCTGATCGCGTGGCAGCAGATCAGCCATTAACGCCGGATTCACATTGGAGACGACAGCGCGTGAGGCATCGATGCGTGTTCCGTCGGTTAGGACCACACCGGTGGCCTTACCCGAAGCCACCGCGATCTCGCTCACCGTGGAGTTGCACCTGACCTCGCCGCCGTTCTCCTCGATGATGGCCACGAGCGCATCGATCAGACCGGCGGCGCCCCCCTGGCCGATGACCATGCCGAACTGCTGGCCGCCGATGGTCTCGAGGAAACTGAACAGCGCACCACCGGCGATATCGGGCGCGAAATCCAGGTGCATACCCCATGACGCCATCAAAGCTCGCGTCTTGGGGTTGGCGAAGTTCTCCCCGGTGAAGGAGCGAGTGGATTGCAGCGCGAGCTTTGCCATCTCGAAGACGCCGTCCTTACCCAGCGCCCGCCACGCCTTGTAGGCGGTGCGTGCCATTGCCCACGACGGCATGTCGGCACCCAGCACCCCGACCAGGTATGGCGCCCACTCACCTAACTGAGCGGACAGTCGCTGCCAAGCGTCAATGTCTTCGGGCGCTTCCCGCGCGAGTTCGGCCACCGTGGCCTGCGCATCAGCGTGCACACCGATCATCGATCCATCGGGGAATACCGAGCAAAATGGACGGCTCGAAGGTGCGAGAGAGAATCCGTGCCGCTCAAGATCTGGCCCTAGGGCAGCCATCACCGGTCCACCCGCAAACAGCCCCAGATTCATAGCGAAAAGATCGTGACGAAATCCCGGCTCTGTGATCTCTTGGGTTCGTACCGCACCTCCGGGTTCAGCTTGCGATTCCACGACAACCACCGAGCGTCCGGCCTTAGCCAGGAGCGCAGCCGCCGAGAGCCCATTGATACCGGCACCTATTACTGCTACGTCAGCTCGCAT
>JAQCBM010000074.1 GCA_027729865.1 Actinomycetota bacterium | reverse complement strand
TTGCTCATACAGTTGACGAGAACGTCGCTGTCGAACAAATCCGTGAGGTCTACCAAAGTTTGCGGAACTGGCTGTCGGCCAGATAGTTCACAGTGTTGAACGTTTCGTTTCGTCGGTCACATTCATGCCACCCTCGTCCGAGAGCTTCCCATGGCTGGTCTCGCCGGGAGGCCTAGTGATCCAGGGCGTGGTGGAATAGGAGCGTGAGCCTCGTCTTCGCGATTCTCGGAATCCTGGTCGTCGCCGGAGCGTTCTGGATGGCGGCCGGGCGTCTGAACGCCGATCTGCCTGACGCCACCCACGACCTTCGCCCCGACCGGCGAGCCGGCGAACCGTCCTTCGACGTGGTGGTGCGCGGATATCGGATGGATGAAGTCGACGCGACGATCGCCGACCTCCAAGCTCAGATCGAACGATTGAAGGGATCACCCAAGCCATGACCTCGACTCCGCGCGAGCCGGTTCACCTGTCGTTGGATGTCGTTGTCAACGCGCCCGTCGAGGCTGTGTTCGACGCTTTCACCCAGTGGGCCCAGCAGGGAGAGTGGATGCTGGGCACCCGGGTGGAGGTCCGAGTGGGCGACGGCCGCAGTCAAGATTCGCAGATCGCAGGTTGGACTGGCGTGGGTCCGGTGGGGTTCTGGGACACGATGATCATCACCCGCTGGGAGCCGCCCTATCGGGTGGACGTCCTGCACACCGGGTCGATCGTCAAGGGCACCGGAACCATGGAGGTGCTTGCACTGCCGGAGGGCCGCAGCCGCTTCGTGTGGAGCGAGGACCTCGAGTTACCCCTGGGAGTGCTCGGCCGGATCGGCTGGCCGCTGGTCAAGCCGGCCTTCGTGGCCGGGGTCAAGCGCTCCTTGCGGAAGTTCGGCCGGCTGGTCGAGACCGGCACCCTGCCGCGCTAGAAACCGGGCCACCCGGGATAATGGTTATCCACAAGCCCGCGCACACGTGCCGGCAGAGCTTTTCCGCACCGCCCGCCAGGCTCGCCTGCGCAGCCGAGCGGGGAACGGGTGCCAGTGGGAAGACGAACGGAAGGGGACGGATATGGCCGCGATGAAGCCACGGACGGGTGATGGCCCGCTCGAGGTGACCAAGGAGGGTCGGGGCTATGTCATGAGGGTGCCCCTGGAAGGCGGCGGCCGTCTCGTGGTCGAACTGAACGCCGAAGAGGTCAAGAACCTCGGTGAGGCCCTCACCGGCGCCCTGCCGTAGAAGCGTTAGTCACGCCTCGACAGGCACGCAACGAGCAGCCCTGCGCCGTCGATCAGGAGTGCGGGAACCCAGTCATCGTCCCCACGCAGTTCGTCGGCGGTGTCCTTAACCGCGCTTGCCTCCGCGTCGCGTCGCGCAGGGTCGGCGAGCATGCCATCTGTTCCGACTCCGATGAAGACAACCAAGCCACCGATTCGCAGTAGCCGTTTGGCCTGGGTGAGGATCGCCGGGTATTCGCTGCGATCGGCATCGACAACGACGACGTCGTACGCGCCATCGGACATCCGAGGGAGCACGTCCAGCGCCCGACCGGCAATGAGCCGGGCTCGGGAGGCCTCGTGACCGAGCGCCGAGAACGCCTCGCGTGCGTAGCGCTGGTACTCCGCCTCGGTATCGATGCTTGTCAAGATCCCACCAGGAGTCATGCCTGCGAGAAGTGCGGCCCCCGAAACGCCGGTGCCCGTGCCGACTTCCACGACCGCCTGCGCGCCGACGCTTGTGGCCAGGAACGTCAGCAGTGCCGCTACCGAGGGAGCGACCGAATCCACTCCCGATTCCTGCGCACGCACGCGTGCCTCGCGAATCGCTTCGGGCTCGGCGAGCCAACCGTCGGCGTAGTCCACCATGGACTGAAGGCCTGTTGGGCCAGCTGCGGGCGAAATGGCGCACCTCCGGTGGTCGTCCAGGCCGCCGATGTGACCGTCGGCCGATCGCAGCCTAGCCTTAGGTGACAGCGGTACCGGGTCTACAACCAGACAAACTGAGGCAACGAAGGAAGGCGGCACCCGCGTGAGCGACGACCGACCACCGATCGACCCCTCGCCTGGTCCCTCCGGTCCGTCCGGTCCGCCCCCAGGCGGTTCCTCACCGCGACCCGTCCCGCCGCAAGGTCAGCCACCCGCTCAGCCACCCGCCCGATACCCGGACTTCGTTGCCTACGGCGCCCCCAAGCCAGCCGGCGCGCCGCAGCATGCCGGTGCCCCCGCCCGCCGCGGTCTGGGCGTGTTCGCGGTGATCGCGATCGCCACGGTTGTCTCGTTGGTGGTCGGGATGTTCGCCGGAGTCGCTGGTTACGTCATCGGTCGAGCCGTAGATTCCACGCCGTCTGCAACTGTCGCTGCACCGATTTCCGCAGTCGATCGACCCGAGGTGGATTTAATTCCTCCCGACGAGATTCCCGGCTCGATTGCCGAGATGGTCGATGCTGTCTTGCCGACCGTGGTGTCCATCGCTATCGAGAATCGCGGCGAGCAGGGAAGTGGCTCTGGTTTCGTGATTCGTCCAGACGGTTACATCCTCACCAACAACCACGTTGCCGCTCCCGCGGCTGACGGCGGATCGTTGACCGTGTTCTTCGAAAACGGCGAGAGCGCCGAAGCGGAGATCGTCGGTCGCAACTCTGCTTACGACCTCGCCGTGCTCAAGATTGACGGCCAGGATCTACCCGTGGCGCGGCTAGGCGATTCCGCGCAGGTGACCGTGGGCGACCTGGCGGTAGCGATCGGTGCACCTTTGGGCTTGGACGGAACTGTTACCTCCGGCATCATCTCGTCGCTTGATCGCGCCGTCACTGCTGGCGGCAGTGGTGAGATGGCCTACATCAACGCGATTCAAACTGACGCAGCCATCAACCCGGGCAACTCCGGCGGGCCGTTGCTCAACAGCGTCGGTCAAGTTATTGGCGTCAACTCGGCGATTGCCACATTGGCGCCTTCGTTCAATGGCGACGCCGGATCAATCGGATTGGGTTTTGCAATTCCCATCAATTCGGCGCGTCGCATCGCCGAAGAAATCATCGAGACCGGAGACTCCTCAACCCCGATCATCGGAGTCACGTTGGACACCACATTCACCGACGGCGGCTCACGCATCAGCGAGATCACACCCGGCGGTCCCGCGGATGCAGCCGGCCTGCGTAGTGGCGACGTCATCACCGCATTGCAAGGTCGGGACACATCCGATTCAACTGAACTCGTCGTGGCCATTCGCAGTTTCGCGCCCGGGGAGACTGTTCAGGTCACGTTTGTTCGGGGTGGGCAGACCCGCACGGTGAATTTGGTGCTCGGTGCGTCCGAGGAGATCGGCTGACATGTTCGACATCGGGATCGGTGAGCTGTTGGCCCTTGCGGTCATCGGCTTGATCGTGTTCGGTCCCGAGAGGCTGCCGAAGGCCGCCGCGGATGCTGCCAAGTGGGCACGCCAAATTCGCCAGATGGCCAACTCAGCACGCAAGGAGATAGTTGACTCCGCCGGTGTCGACTTCGGCGAAACGATGGACGGTCTTAAGGACCTACGTGATCTACACCCGCGACGTTTGGCATCGGGCATCTTCGAAGACGAGCCCGATCCGAAACCCACGAACGGCTCAGGTCCGTCAACCAAGCCGATGGACCGGCCCACCAACCAGCAAGGGAATCAACAGCCGTCGCAGGCTTTCGACCCCGACCTGAGTTAGAGACGCCGCTGTCAATGACAGCCGGCTAGCGGCCAGATGGGGAGATCCCCAATTGCATGCCCGCAAGGCCACGCGGCCTTGTCCCTAAGACATCGGCAATCTGCGTGAGCGCCTGACTCGCCGGCGCATCCGGATGATCGACCACGAGCGGATGACCGCTATCGCCGCCCTCGCGAAGTCGCGGATCGAACGGGATGCGCCCGAGGACGGGTACGTCCGTACCGAGCACCTTGCTCAGTTGCTCGGCCACCAGATCGCCTCCCCCCACACCGAAGAGATCGAGTGGCTCTCCGCAATGGGGGCAGGGGAAGGAACTCATGTTCTCGACCACGCCGAGGACTTTCTGGTGAGTTTGTTCGGCGAGGGTTCCTGCGCGAACGGCCACGTCGGAAGAGCCCAGTTGCGGGGTTGTGACAACCACTATCTCCGCATGCGGCAGCAACTGCGCGGTTGAGATAGCGATGTCGCCGGTACCCGGGGGAAGATCGAGTAGCAGAACATCAAGGTCGCCCCACCACACGTCGGAGAGAAACTGTTCAAGTGCGCGGTGCAGCATCGGGCCACGGAAGGCAACGGGTGTTTCCACGCCACCGGGCTTGAAGGGCAGCATCGAGATGAGCCGGACTCCGTAGGCCTGCGGGGGCATCAGCATTCCCTCGACCATCGTCGGCGGATTGGTGCACCCCAGAATGCGGGGGATCGAGTGTCCGTAGACATCCGCGTCGAGTAGTCCGACGGTGAGACCGCGTTGCGCGAGAGCCACGGACAGGTTCGCTGTGACGGAGGACTTCCCCACGCCACCCTTGCCGGATGCGATCGCGAAGATCTTGGTCGTGGATCCGGGTTGGGTGAAGGGAATTTCGCGTTGGTCATGCCCGCGTAGCAACTTCTTCAGCTCGGCGCGCTGTGCATCGTCCATCACATCAAGGTGAACGTCTACCTTCGTGACGTCGGGCACCTTCATAACCGCATCGACTACTCGATCAGTAATGGTGCCGCGCATCGGACAGCCCTCGACGGTCAGATAAACGCCTACCTCGACCACTCCGCCTTTGCGGATGTCGACACTCTTGAGCATCCCGATCTCGGTGATCGGTCGGTTGATTTCAGGATCTTGGACGGTGGCGAGGGCTTCGCGGATGGCATCGGGATTCGGTTGTGTGGACACCGCCCGATGCTAGACCGAGGGCTTCAGAACGGCGACTCGCCCTTGTTTGGTCCAGTTTCAGACGATGAATCATCATGTCGATTGCCCTCGAGTTGGTCGAGGCGGTCCATGATCTGTTCGAGAGCCTCGCGTAGTTCACTGCGGACGTAGTCGCGGGTAGCCAGCTCACCGAGCGAGGACCGCAGCGCGGACACCTCACGGGCGAGATAGTCGCTATCGGCCAGCATGCGTTCGTTCCTGGATCGATCCTCTTGATACTGGACGCGGTCGCGGTCGGTCTGGCGATTTTGCGCCAACAAGATGAGCGGCGCTGCGTAAGAGGCCTGCAAGGACAGCAGCAGCGTCAGGAAGATGAACGGGTAAGCGTCGGGCTTGATACCTTCGGGAGCGAAGATGTTGAACGAAACCCACGCAATGATGACGAGTGTCATCCATGCGATGAACGCCCAGGAACCGATATAGCGCGCAACTCGTTCGGACAGACGCCCGAAGCGTTCGGGGTCGTACGTGGGCCTGATGCTGCGCGTGGTGTCTATCGGCTGATCCAGACCGCTTGATCGGCCCTTAGATCGGCGCTGCGCGCGGCGCTGTTCGGGGCTAGCCATGATCTATGTCCTCACGCCAGTCGGCGGGCAGCATGTGGTCAACCACATCGTCGATCGTCACGGCCCCCAGCAAGTGATCGTTCTCATCGATGACAGGTAGAGCAACAAGGTTGTACGCCGCGAAGTTGCGGGTCACTTCACCGAGGGGTGTGTCTGGCCGGACCGGATCGACGGATGTGTCAACCAACGACGAGATCAAAGTGGATGGGGGCTCGCGCAGTAGGCGCTGGAAGTGACAGGTTCCCAGGAACTTTCCGGTGGGTGTCTCCGTTGGCGCTCGACAGACGTACACCTGTGCGGCGAGAGCCGGCGGCAGTTCGGGATTTCTGATGCTTGCGAGCGCCTCGGCCACGGTGGCATCCGGCGGGAGGATCACCGGTTCGGTCGTCATCATGCCGCCGGCGGAGAAATCGTCGTAGGCAAGGAGCCGACGGATGTCCTCGGCTTCGTCCGGTTCCATCTCCTCGAGCAGGAACTCGGCCTCCTCTGGTGGGAGTTCTGAGATCAAGTCCGCAGCATCGCCAGGGTCCATCTCCTCGAGGATGTCTGCGGCGCGTTCGCGATCCAGTGCCTGCATGATCTCGACGCGATCGTCATCCCCGAGTTCCTCGAGCACATCGGCCAGACGTTGATCATCGAGTTCGCGCGCTACTTCAAGGCGACGCTTCGGAACGAGTGTGTGCAGCAGTGATGCGACGTCCGCTGGTCGCAGAGTGTCGATGGTGGCGAGAAGTTGCTCAGCGGGCTGTGCAGTCTCCGGCAACGACAGCCCGGTCACCTCACTCCACTCGACCATGAATCGCTCACCGCGACGTCGCAAACCCCCACCCCCGCGTTGGACGAAGAGCGAATTGACGAGCCACTCGCGGCTTCGTGTTTCTTCGACTCCGATGTCGACCACGCGGACCTTCTCCCCGGACTCGCGCAGCAGGATGGATCGGTCGAGGAGTTCAGCCGTTGCTAGGGATTCGTTCCGGCGTTGCTCGAAGCGGCGCAGGTTGACTGCTCCGGAGACGATCACCTGCCCGGCATCGATCGCGGTCACTTTGGTCATGGGGATGAAGATTCGGCGCCGCGGGGGTACCTCCACAACGAGCCCGGTCAGACGAGGGGGGTTATCTCCGATGCGCAGCACCACCACGGCATCGCGTACCTTGCCGACCTGATCACCGCGTGAATCGAAAACGCCTAGGCCTGCTAGGCGAGCGAGGAAGACGCGGTTGGCTGTGCTCGTCACGATCGAAGGCTACCGTCGCTGCTGCGGGCCGAAAGAGGCCCAACAGCCGGGCGCGCAGGTGCGTGACCGTGCACGAAGGGAGGGGTAATGGCGAACGACGACTCCGCTGCGCCGCCTACCACCTACGGTCTGGTCCGCCCGCCGGCTCCTGACATCGCCCGACTGGGGATCGCTGTCATCTTCATTTCCCTGAGTGGTCCCATGATCGCGGCCACCGCGGCACCTGCCCTGGCCATTGCCTTCTGGCGTTGTCTGATCGGTAGCGGACTCACCGGGTTGTGGGTGGGGCTTCGTCGTCGTCGTGCGCTCGCGGCTTTGTCGAAACGTGAACTCAAACTCACCGCGCTCGCGGGTGTCTTCCTGGGACTGCACTTCGCTACGTGGATTCCTTCCCTGACTTTGACCACAGTTGCGGCATCCACCGCTTTGGTTGCAACTCAACCCATCTGGGCTGCACTTATAGCCCGCGCGACCGGTGTACGGATCGATCGGCGCATTTGGATCGGCATCACAATTTCGCTTACGGGTGTGATCGTGTTGACGGGCGTTGACCTGTCTGTTGATCCGCAGCACCTACTCGGTGATGCGCTCGCTCTCATCGGCGCGGTGTTCTCTGCTGCATACGTGTCGGTTGCGGAGCGAGTGCGTCGAAGTGTCGATACCTCGACCATGACGTTTGTTCTCTACGCAGTCTCGGCCCTGACGATCTTGCCGTTGGCTTTCGTCTTCGGTCAGGAACTAGCCGGCTTTGACGCACAGGCCTGGGCACTGATCATCGCCGTGACTTTGGGTGCGCAACTCCTCGGTCATTCGATGATGAATCGCGTGCTCTCGAGTACGTCGGCAACGGTTGTGTCTCTTGCGATCTTGTTTGAAATGCCGGGCGCCACGATTGTGGCGGCGATTTGGCTTGGTCAAGTCCCACCGCTCGCACTGCTTCCGGCTGCTGCGTTGATTTTGATCGGACTCGTCGTGGTTATCCGTGCAGCGGATCGGCGTCCGACGATCAGCGAGACGTCCCCGATCTGAGCACGGCGCTCAGCGGTACCAAGATCACGGCGGCAACCACCGTGACAGCTATGCCCCACTCAACTCCCACGCCTTCGGCGATAGCGCCCACGGCGAGGGGGGCCAACACAAATCCAGCCCTCGAAAGCCAACTCACCATCGAGATCCCCACGGCGGGGCGAACACCAGGTAAGTGTCCGGCGGCGCGGATGGCGGCGGGGAACAACGTCGCCACACCGAATCCCGTCACCGCGGAGGCGATGATGAAGGCCCACGTGGTGGACACGAGTAACCCCGCACCTAGGACCACTGCGGTTGTCGCCATCGATAGTTGAACCCACCGGCGTTCGCCTACGGCATCGATGATTCGATCACCGGTGAAGCGTCCGATCGTCATGGCGATGGTGAAGGCTACGAATCCCCAGCCGGCCATTGCCGCAGGAGTCCCAATGTCGGTCAAGTAGATCGAACCCCAGCGCGCGGGGATGTCCTCGATCATGACGGCCAAGATGATGAAGGCCCCCAGCGCCCAGATGATGGGTCGCAGTACCACCCGAGTTGTGGTACTCGCGATGGCTAACGACGACGGATCCGCGGTCCCCAGGGAGTCGACAACATTCTCATCGAGCGAGTCGTCGAGATACGTGTGCGGATCCGGCCCCCGGAGCAGCCATCGCGCAGGCGCTAGTCCGATGATGGCTACCAATCCTGCGACGATGGTCAGCGTCCAACCGAGGGACAGTCCGATCGCTGCACTCGCAACGCCCACGATTCCGCCGAGCACAGTTCCCAAAGACCAAAAGCCGTGGAAGCCGTTGAGAATCGACTTCTTCGAGAGGTGTTGGATGCGCAACGAGTGAGCGTTCATGGCGGCATCCATCACCGCATCGAGGGCTCCGATCAAGAACAGGGCTACCGCGACCAGCGCGAAGCCATTGGCGAATCCCAGTAGCGGCAGGGCCGGG
>JAQCBM010000073.1 GCA_027729865.1 Actinomycetota bacterium | reverse complement strand
CGCCGGGAGTAAGGCGACGGTCGTCAGGGTGCACGTTCATGGGACGTCCAGGGTAAGCCGGCGGGTTCCGATGAGGGAGGTGGCGGGCCTGTGGAGTGTGGTCAATGTCGTCCCGAGACGAGTCAGGATCGTTTCACATCTAGGGCAAAGAGCGGTTCGATTTGTCGCAATTGTGTCTCACGGGCATGGGTGCGGTGTCGCGTGACCGTGATTTCCTTCAGAAATAGTCATGTGGACAGATACATAGTCATTATTAACTATTACAGATAAGTTGTTTCGAGCCTAGTCTCGCACCCGTGGCGGGCGTACCGTCCCGCGCACCACCAGCCCAGCACAAGCTGTAGGAGGAACCGACGTGTCGTTGGACAGCGACTGGGCCGCGCGAGCGGCATGCCGTACCACTGATCCTGATTCCCTGTTCGTGCAAGGTGCGGCGCAGAACCGGGCCAAGGCGATTTGCATGGGGTGCGATGTGCGCACCGAGTGCCTGGCCGACGCGCTGGACAACCGCGTGGAGTTCGGGGTGTGGGGTGGGATGACCGAACGAGAGCGCCGGGCGCTGCTGCGTCGTCGTCCGCACGTCACCTCGTGGCGCAACCTGCTCGAGACAGCACAGACCGAGTACGAGCGGCGAGCAATCTTCGCCCCCACGCGCGCGTCCTAATCGGTTTGAGGCTTCGCGCCTGATCACACCATCTGGCCTTGGGCCAGCAGATCGCCGATTTCGCGAAGTCCTTCTAAATCGTGAACGTCTTCGGCGAGAGCCGGCACCTGCGCAACCGGAACGCCCGGGTGGGCACCGGTGAAACGCTCGGTCAGATGGTGCTGACGTTCGCGCTCGCGCAGACGTAGTGCGTGCAGATCCAGCAGGCGGGCGGTGAGCGGTTCACTGGCGTCGTCCTGCGTGAGTCGTTGGGCGGTAGCAACCGCAGTGTCGGCAGTCATCAGTGATTGATCTACCGATTGAACGCGGTTCACAATCAACCCACCCAGCGGCATGTCCTCATCGCGAAGCCGCTCCACGAAATAGGAAGCCTCTCGTAACGCATCGGGTTCAGGAGCCGCGACAACAAGGAATCGCGTGCTCTCATCTTGAAGGAGTGCAAAGGTCTGGTCGGCGCGCTCGCGAAAACCACCGAAGGTTGTGTCGATCGCCACGACAAAAGTGCCCACATCCGTGAGAACTTGTGCGCCGAGGATTTTGCCCAGAACGCCGGTGAAAATGCCAAAGCCTGCGGCAGCCAGGCGCCCTAGTCCGCGACCTGCGCCACGCGCCGGAGCAGTCAGGATGCGGATGAACCGGCCATCGAGAAATGACCCCAAGCGTGCTGGTGCATCGAGGAAGTCGAGTGCACTGCGTGATGGCGGGGTGTCGACCACGATCAGATCCCAGGGCGCATCTTCTTGCGCACGCAGTTGGCCGAGCTTCTCCATCGCCATGTATTCCTGAGTTCCAGCAAACGACGACGACAGTGCTTGATAAAACGGATTGCTCAAGATCTGCTGCGCGCGATCAGGATCGGCGTGTGCTTCGACCACTTCGTCGAAGGTACGCTTCATGTCGAGCATCATCGCGTGCAAAGAACCTGCTCCTGTGATGCCCGGAACCGGTCGCGGGGTGTTGTCGAGTTCGGTCAGCCCCATTGCCTGGGCGAGCCTGCGAGCTGGATCGATGGTCAGCACACATACATGGCGGCCGCGCTCCGCGGCACGCAATGCTAGTGCGGCTGCGCTGGTCGTCTTGCCGACACCACCGGAGCCCGTGCAGACGAGGATCGAAACGGAAGGATCGTCGAGCAGTGAATCGATGTGTAGTGCGGGAGTGGACATCAGCGCACTCCCTGCTTCGTGAGTAGCGCAGCCAGTTCATACAGATTGCTCAGGTCAATTCCGCCGGGCAAGAAAGGAAGTTGCAGTACCGGAACGTCCAGCGAATCAAGTCGTTCGAGTTCACGTTGTTCGAGTTCAACGCGCCGTGCGTGGTCGGTGCCTTCGCGAACCAGAGTGCGAGCAATGGCATGAGCGTCCCCAGTGACGACGGCCTCGGTAAGTTGGTTGACGATGTCATCGATCGGCAGGCGATCCTGCAACGCGAGCGCGCGCTCGGCATCGTCAAGTAGTGGGGGTCGCGTCATGTTCACGAACACTCCGCCTACCGGCAACTCAGCACCTTGAAGTTCGTGAATGCCGTCGATCGTTTCCTGAACCGGCATTTCCTCCAAGAGGGTGACTAGGTGAACGGCAGTCCGCGGCGAGGCGATGACGCTCATGACGAGATCGGCGTGGTTGCGGATAGGCCCCACCTTGGCAAGCCCGGAAACCTCGCTGTTCACGTTCAGAAATCGAGTGATGCGACCGGTGGGTGGAGCGTCGAGTACCACTGCGTCGTATGCGTCGCCACCTCCCTTGTCTGAACGTCGGACAACTTCACATGCCTTGCCGGTGAGCAGAACGTCGCGCAAACCTGGGGCGATAGTGGTCGCGAAGTCCACTGCGCCCATTCGCCGCAAAGCCGAGCCGGCCCTGCGCAAGTTGTAGAAGATCTCGAGGTAATCCAGCAGTGCATCTTCTGGATCTACCGCCAGAGCCCACACTTCCCCACCACCGGGGGCAACAGCTACGCGGCGCTCCTCGTACGGCAACGGAGGAACATCGAACAACTGTGCAATACCCTGACGGCCCTCGACTTCCATGAGCAAAGTGCGGCGACCTTCACGAGCCAGCGTCATCGCCAGCGCAGCAGCAACCGTTGTCTTTCCGGTACCGCCTTTGCCTGAGACCACGTGCAACGCAACCCCGGGCCACAGAAGATCGGACATCACTCCAGCCTATTGCGAGCGCAGCTAGGAGGCTCGGGGCAACCAAGGGTGCAGGAGATAGCTAGGGACTACCCTGGCGCGCATGACCACATGGGAATACGCCACCGTTCCGCTGCTCATCCATGCAACCAAGCAGATCCTTGATACATGGGGACAAGACGGTTGGGAACTTGTGCAGGTGGTTCCTGGCCCGAACGCCGAGAACATGGTGGCGTATCTGAAGCGACCTATCGAGGGGTGAGGCGGATGAGTGCAAGTGCTCGTTTGGCTGAGTTGGGAATCGAATTGCCGGAGGTAGTCCCGCCAGTTGCCTCGTATGTTCCCGCGGTCCAAAGCGGCGTTTACGTCTACACGGCCGGACAACTCCCCATGGTCAACGGCGAAATGCTCGCAGTGGGCAAGGTTGGCTCGTCTGTTACGGAGGAGCAAGCACGTGAGTGCGCTCGGGCATGTGCACTAAACGCAATCGCCGCAGTCGTCTCAGTGGTGGGCGATATCGATCGGATTCGTCGAATTGTGAAGGTGGTTGGTTTTGTCGCCAGCGAATCCGACTTCGCTGGACAGCCCGTGGTAGTCAATGGTGCAAGTGACGTTCTCGGAGAGATCTTCGGCGACGCCGGCGTGCATGCGCGCTCAGCAGTGGGCGTGGCCGTGCTTCCCAAAGATGCCCCCGTCGAGGTCGAGATGATCGTCGAGATCGCTCCCTGACTTTGGATCAGGAAGCACGCTGGGCGTCGATTCACGCGGCAGACGGTCGATGGGTCCCGCCCCGTCCGCTGCCGGCGGCCACGATGGTGCTTCGCCGGGCAGGCAAACTGTTGATGCTACGACGCAGCATGACGATGCCCTTTGCGCGTGGCATGTTCGTCTTCCCGGGTGGTGGGTTGGCACAAGTCGACCGCCAGTCAGCCGATCCGTGGCGTGCATGTGCCATCCGGGAGACCTTCGAGGAGGTGGAGATCGAGGTGAGTGATTGCGTGCTCTTCGATCGTTGGATTACCCCGGAAATCGAAGATCGTCGCTACGACGTTGCCTTCTTCCTCGCTGACGTTGACACGGACGGTCGACTCGTGACCACGGAGGCAGATGAGATGGTGTGGCTGTCACCTATGGCTGCCCTCGAGCAGCATCGGGCGGGGCTCCTTCCCCTGCTTCGGCCCACCCTTGTTGTCCTAGAAGACCTGGCGGCTCATCGGGTTGCAACCTCGGCGAATTCGGTGGTTCCTAAGTTGCCTCGTCGTCGACCGGATGGACGGTGGGATGTCATTGATGCCAGTTCGGGCCGAGTGCTCATGACGGTCGAAGATGGGCCCACCACTACCGAGACGGAAGGTGTTGGTGACGTCACATGAGCGGCCGGGTCCTCGTGGGTGATTCCGATTCCTGGTCGGGCGGCGTTGTCTCACCACTAGCGGTGTGCGTGTTGGCCCCGAACCCCTCTCCGTGGACTCTTGACGGCACGAATACCTGGATCGTGGGGGAGCCGGGCGGCGCGTGTGTGGTGATCGACCCGGGGCCGCTCGGTGATGGGCACTCGGAATCGATCATGTCCACAGTGGATGAGCGCTCGTCGCACGTGACTGCGGTTCTGCTCACCCACGGACATATCGATCATGCCGAGGGTGCAGATGAACTCGCGGGTCGGCTGGGCGTTCCCGTGCGCTCTTTTCGTTCGCTAAGCCTGAGGAACGAAGAAGTGGTCGAAGTTGCCGGCGCAGTCCTGCGCGTGATGCTTACTCCGGGTCACAGTTCCGACAGCGTCTGCTTTGTTGCCGGCAACGAAATTCTCACCGGCGACACCGTTCTCGGCCGCGGCACATCGCTCGTCGCTCACCCCGATGGTCGGCTCGCGGAGTACCTCGAGAGCCTGCAGGCGTTGTCCCATGTGTGCGCAGACGCAGGTATCGAGCGACTACTACCCGGGCACGGTCCAGTGATCGACCAGCCCAGCGATGTTGTGGACTACTACCTGCGTCACCGACTTGAGCGCCTCGAGCAGGTCAGGAACGCAATGGCTAGTGGTGCGACAACTGCATCAGAAGTTGTGGATCGGGTGTACGCCGATATTCCACCCGAGGTACGCCCGGCCGCCGAGTCCACCGTTCTTGCCCAATTGGCGTACTTGGAGCAGCAGGATTAACGGGCCCGCTTGCCCAGACGTTCCACGTCGGTGATCAGCACCTGACGTGTTTCGAGTTTGATCCAGCCACGGTGACCGAACTCCGCGAGCGCCTTGTTGACCGTTTCACGCGACGCCCCGACAAGCTGCGCGAGTTCCTCTTGGGTCATGTCGTGGGTGACGAGCAAGCCCTCTGGTGTGAGGGTTCCGAACTTCTCACCTAGTTCCATAAGTGCCTTGGCTACGCGCCCGGGGACGTCGGAGAAAACCAGATCTGCCATGGCTTCGTTGGTGCGACGCAGCCGGCGGGCGAGAGCTTGAAGCAGGGCCGCGGCAACTTCGGGGCGACCTTCAAGGAGCGGCATGAGTTGTTCGTTACCCAGTGCCAGAACGGTGGCCTCGGTAAGCGCGGTGGCAGTAGAGGTGCGCAGTCCAGGATCGAACAGGCTCAACTCACCGAACATCTCGCCAGGACCAAGAATGGCCATCAAGGATTCGCGACCGTCGGGTGAACCGTGTCCCAACTTCACCTTGCCGTCGAGTATCAAGTAGAGGTGATCACCGGGTTCGCCTTCCCGGAAGAGTTCCTGACCTTTGACAACTCGGATTTCCTGAAGGGACACACGCAAGGCCTCGGCGCCCTGCGGATCTAGCGCAGAGAACAGTGGCGTACCAGCCAAGACGTCGTCCACGAACCAGCCTCTCGTCTTTCCGCTTACTCCAACTCCCAAGGGCAGGCTAGCGGAGCATCGATTGGTGAGAACGACGCATACCCTGGAGGCGTGGGTGACCAGGCGGCGGACAAGGCGAAGGCTCGGGCGATCTTTCGCACGCTCGCCAAGACTTATCCGGATGCGCACTGTGAACTGGATTTCCGAACCCCGTTGGAGTTACTCGTCGCCACCGTCCTGAGCGCGCAGTGCACCGACCAGCGTGTCAACAAAGTCACGCCAGCTCTGTTCAGGGCCTACCCGGATGCAGCGAGCTATGCGGGAGCTGACAGGGAGCAGTTGGAGTCCTTCATCGCCCCCACGGGTTTCTTTCGACAAAAAGCGCAGACAATTCAGTTGATTGGTCAGCGGCTGTGCGATGACTTCTCCGGTGAGATTCCTGCGGATCTTGATGCGCTTGTGAGTTTGCCGGGCGTAGGACGGAAGACTGCGAACGTTGTGCTGGGTAATGCATTCGGGATACCCGGGATCACCGTCGATACTCACTTCGCTCGCCTATCAAGGCGCTTTGGATGGACGTCCCAGAAGAATCCAGACAAGATCGAGGCGGATGTTGCCGCCCTTTTTCCGCAGAAGGACTACACGATGCTTTCGCACTACGTGGTGTGGCATGGTCGGCGTGTGTGTCACGCACGCAAGCCAGCATGCGGCGCCTGCTCGGTTGCATCGCTGTGCCCGAGTTACGGGGAAGGCCCTACCGACCCGACGCTGGCCCGCACTCTTGTTCGAACCCAAGGACGTGCGTAGTGGCAGCCGGAAAGCAACTATCTGTATTGATCGCCAGCACGATTCTCCTTGCTGCTTGTTCTGGTTCCGCAGCTAGTGAGAACGAGTCTGGGGACGCCGGCGCGACACCGTCGATTGCTGCCGCGCAGGACGCAGGCCCGACGGAGCCGGCCCCCAAGGATCCGGCACTCGTACCTTCGATCGAAGAAGCGGCATTGGATCCATGTCCGCCCGGAGTGTCGAATCCCGACGCAGCGATACCTGGATTGCCCGATGTCACGTATCGGTGCCTTGGCTACGGTCCAGACGTGAACCTTTCCACCCTCCGTGGCACACCCCTGGTAGTGAACGTGTGGGCTTCCTGGTGCCCACCTTGCATCGCGGAGATGCCGATCTTGACCTCGGCTGCCGCCGATCTGCGCGGTGAAGTGCAATTTCTGGGCATCGATATTCAAGATCAAGACGCGTCGGCGCTCGAGATGATGACTGCGTTCGGTGCGGATTTCCCATCGGTGGTGGATCAGCCGGGTGAGATTCGCGGCTTACTCGCTATTTCCGGCCCTCCGGTGACTTTCTTCGTCAATGAGCAGGGCGTGATCGTGGGCCGGCACGATGGAGCATTGCCGAGCACCGAGTACTTCAACGCATTGTTGGACCAGTACCTTGGCGTGAGTCGATGACATGGCAGTCACGTTCATGGAGACGTCGCGGTCACATAGATGAGTCACAGACTCATGTCCTGCCGAAATGGATGGATCCGCTGGTCTCGGTGGTTCCAACTATCACCACGTCGGAAGTGACACGTTTCGAGCCCACCGATGGTCAGGGTCGACACGCGGCCGTTCTCATTTTGTTCAGCAGCGACCGGGAAGTCATCCTCATCGAACGGGCGCACGGACCGCAGGATGCAGTGCACTCAGGTCAACCCGCCTTTCCCGGAGGTGCGGTCGAACCGTATGACGAAGACGTGCGCGCAGCAGCGGTGCGGGAGGCGCACGAGGAAATCGGGCTCGATCCCACCGGGGTGCAGATCTTCGGAGTGTTGCCGGACTTGTGGATTCCGGTCAGCGACTTCGTTGTGTCACCTGTGCTGGCGCTTTTCGATCCGACATCTCCTATCGCAGTTCAAGACTCCGCGGAGGTATCGCGAGTCGAGCGAGTGGCCATCGATTCGCTGAGTGAACCGAGTAACCGACTGACTGTTGTGCACCCGTCCGGTTACCGCGGTCCCGGCTTCACTGTGCACGACATGCTCGTTTGGGGCTTTACAGCGGGCGTCCTCGACGCCGTGCTGGATAAGTCGGGTTGGGCGCGTCCATGGGATGCTGGACGTGAGGTAGTGATCGAACGATGAATGTCGTCGATTGGCTCATGCTCGGTGCGCTTGTGATCTTCGCGCTCGTCGGATGGCGCCAGGGATTCCTGACTGGCGCGTTGTCCTTCCTCGGATTCCTCGGCGGGGGACTTATTGCGGTGCTCTGGCTGCCGGATCTTGTGGAACGCGTCATGGATTCAGGCATGGCGCGGATCATCACGGTCGCAGTTGGTGTCCTGATCAGTGCACTTATAGGGCAGGCGCTGTTATCGATGCTGGGACGACGCTTGCGCGGGTCCCTTACCTGGCGCCCGGTGAGGTTCGTGGACAACGCGGGTGGTGCTGCACTGAACGTGCTGGCCTTGGCGCTGGTCGCGTGGGTAATCGCAAGTGTGGTGGCGTACGTGCCGAACAGCAACGTCACTAAGCAGGTGAATGGATCGATTGTGCTTCGCACGATGGACTCATTACTGCCTGATGCTGCGCGATCGGCCTTCAACGGCCTTGGCAACGTGGTGAGTTCCACCGCAGTGCCTCGGGTATTCGCTGGACTGGCTGCCGTTCCCGGTCCCGAGGTCGATGCACCGGCCCCTGCCGCTGCGCAGGAAGCGGTTGAGGTAATCCGTGATTCCACCGTTCGACTCACGGGTACCGCACCTGCGTGCGATGCCATAGTTTCCGGCTCCGGGTTTGCCGTAGCACCCGAACTGGTGGTGACGAACGCCCATGTTGTTGCGGGTGTGGAGGACCTGCTTGTTCGCGTTCGTCCGGACCAGACTTCCTCTCGCGCAACCATCGTCTACTTCGATCCCAACACCGATGTGGCGATCGTGAGGACCCGCGGGCTCCAGGCGCGACCTGCGCGCCTCGCCGTCACGAGTCTCGAACCGAATGATCCGGCAGTTATTGCCGGCTTTCCGCGCGGTGAGCGGTTCACGGCTGAGCCAGCGCGGGTGAGAGCACGGGTTGATGCTCGCGGTG
>JAQCBM010000072.1 GCA_027729865.1 Actinomycetota bacterium | reverse complement strand
CCCGTCATCTACGGCGGCGAGCGAACGATCTACATCGGTGATCACCGCGCAGCAATGGACCTGTCCGCCGATGAAGTCGCCTGGCTATGTTCGTTAGCCGACACAGGGACCGATACCGACATCGGGCTTGTCGGAAGCGAGCCTCGCGCGAAAGCAATCGTCAACTATCTGCATGGGCTCGGTGTACTCGCTCCACAAACGGAATGTTGGTGGCTATCCCCCCATGCACGAACAGCGCTGCAGCCGCATGTCCTCGCGCTATCGGAGTGGCACCCGGATCCTCAATCGGCAATCGCCGCGCGGACCACCTGGCGCATCGGAATTCACGGCTGTGGATCTCTTGCTGACGCCATTGCTGCGCTGCTTGTCGATTGCGGCTTGACGGTGGCCGATCCCCAGGATGCGGACCTCATCGTGGTCGTCGGCTCGCATGGGATCAACGCACCCGAAGCGCTGTTGCCCGCAGAGGAGACCGAGCCGCCTCTTGTGGGCGATCGCCCCCACCTTCCCGTCAGCGTCTACCGCGGTCACCTCAGCGTTGGCCCGCTCGTGGTCCCCGGACGAACTCCGTGTTTGAACTGCCTGCACCTGCACAGTTGCGACAGCGATCCGCAGTGGCCGCAACTCGTGGATCAGTGGCGCGCGGCACAGTTGGCCTTGGGGTTTGACTCAGATCCACTCGTGTCCTGGCAAGCGGCCAACAGCGCCGTGGCGATGGTTCGGCACTGGATTGATTCGGCACGCAACTCACCAGCCCACCGCATTCAGTGGAGGTTCCCTCACCCGCTGCCCACGTACGAAGTTCCGACTCCCCATCCTGCGTGTGGTTGCGGCTGGGCGGGCTAAGCGCTGCGGATCGACCCGCAACAGGCGAAGGCCGGGGTACTCGGTGACAATGGTCAGGTGCCGGAGATTCCTAAGAACGCCCTCACGCGCGGTGTGCGGATCGCAACGCTGCCTGCGTCCTATGCGGGTCGGGCCGCCTTGGGCTTCGGCAAGCGGGTAGGCGGTCGACCAGCCGAGGTGGTGACCGCTGAGATTCAGCAGCGCACAGCCGAGCAGATCTTCTCGGTACTTGGCGAGCTCAAGGGCGGAGCGATGAAGCTTGGCCAGGCGATGAGCATTTTTGAAGCGGCTCTGCCTGAAGAGGTCGCCGCGCCCTATCGGGCAACGCTGACCAAGCTGCAGGACGCAGCACCAGCGATGCCTGCATCGACCATTCACACCATCTTGGCTGATTCACTCGGTTCCCATTGGCGTGAACGCTTCCTCGAATTCGACGACAAGCCGGCCGCTGCTGCCTCGATCGGTCAAGTGCACAAAGCGATCTGGCACGACGGGCGGACCGTTGCGGTCAAGGTGCAATACCCGGGAGCCGACAAGGCTCTGATCGCCGACTTGAATCAGATGGCGCGAATGGGACGCCTCTTCGCGTCCTGGGTTCCAGGGCTGGATATCAAGCCCCTGGTCGCTGAACTCAAGGCGCGGGTCATAGAAGAACTCGACTACCTTGGCGAATCGAAGTACCAGCGCCAATTCGCGGTGGCGTTCGAAGGTGATCCGGATTTCCACATTCCACATGTGTTGGCCGCCGCCCCGCACGTACTGGTCAGCGAGTGGGTGGACGGACGCCCGATGTCGGACATCATCGCCAACGGCACCCAAGAAGAACGCGATCACATAGGCCTGCTCTACGAACGTTTCCTGCTTTCCGGACCTGCTCGGGCCGGGCTCTTGCATGCGGATCCACACCCTGGAAACTTCCGTCTCACCGACGACGGGCGTTTGTGCGTCTTCGACTTCGGAGCCGTTGCGGTACTTCCCGACGGCCTCCCCACCGCGATGGGTTCCCTGCTTCGAATCGCACAGAGCGGAGACGCCGAGACCGTCATGGAGGGGCTGCGCGAAGAAGGGTTCTTACTTCCCCACGTGGAGGTTGATCCGGAGCAACTGCTCGATTACTTGAGCCCCTTCGTGGAGCCGACCCGTCATGAGTACTTCCACTTCAGCCGCGAATGGCTACGCGGTCAGTTCACGCGGATCAACGACATCCGCAACCCGGACTTCGCCATCGGGTTGAAGATCAATCTGCCGCCGTCGTACGCCCTTATTCATCGCGTATGGCTGGGCAGCATCGGTGTGTTGTGCCAGCTAGAAGCCACTGTCCCGGTGCGCGGGGAACTCGTGCGTTGGGTGCCCGCCTTCACCGAACCGGCTGCCCTGGACTCGTAACCGTCAATCCGCTAAAGCCGGGTTTCGGCCACCATCGCGAGCACATCCGTGGCATAGGCCTCAAGTTTCGCCGGCCCCACGCCCGGTATCGAACTCAAGGAGTCGATATCGGAGGGTAGTTGTTCGGCAATGGCGATCAACGTGGCATCGGTGAAGACCACGTAGGCAGGAACGCCCTGCGTTGCTGCTTGGGACTTGCGCCATTCGCGTAGTCGCTCGAAGAAGTCTTCATCGAAGGTGGATGGACAGTTGCGACATCTGCCAATGGTCCGCTCCCCCGCAGTGACCAAAGCTTTCCCGCAGGTCCGACACGAGGCTGGGCCTCGCCGCTTGCGACGCTGCGACGACGAACCACCCGACCGACCGCCGGAACCTGCGCGAACCGCGGATTCATCGGCAGGTGCCTGCGCGAACGACGTCAGGAAGCGGCTTACGGATCGATGAGTGCGGCCGCCCGGCTGACGCGATCGAGCCCACGACAACGTGAGGTCTCGCTCGGCTCGGGTGATAGCGACATAGAGCAATCGGCGTTCCTCTTCAACGCTCTCCGGGGTATCGGCATGTTGCAGCGGAATGAGGCCGTCGCTGCAGCCGATCACGAATACTGATGTCCACTCCAGTCCCTTGGCTGCGTGGATGGAAGCCAACGTGACACCGTCTGCGACCGGGGCGAAGGACGCCGATGCTCGCTCGTCCAATTGCTCGACGAATTCGGCTAGGTCACCAGCATCGGACTCCCGCGCTAACTCGACGAGAGCCGCCAAAGACTCCCACCGCTCGCGAACCGCTCCCGTGGTGCTGGGTTGCTGAGTGGACCAACCCATGGCGCTGAAGACATCGACCACCAGGTCGGGAACGGAACGCGAAGCATCGGCGGACCTCGCTGCACCACGTAGTCGCGTGAGCGCTTCGCGCACCTCCGGACGCTCGAAGAAGCGCTCCGATCCGCGCACGGTCATTGGGATGCCCGAGTTCGCGAGTGCAGACTCGATCTCCACCTGCTGCGCATTGATGCGGTAGAGCACCGCAATGTCTCGCGGACGAACCCCCGCTGCGATTAACGCACCGATTTTCTCCGCTACCGCCGCGGCTTCGGCCGCATCGTCGTCGAAGGCCTCAATACGCGGTGCCGAGCCTGCAGCTCGCTCCGAGCGCAAGGTCACGGCATGACGCGCCGAGACTCCCGCATGAATCACTCCGTTAGCCAACGAAACTATCTGCGGCGTGCATCGGTAGCAACGGACCAGCCGAACGGTTGTGGCAGTGGGAAAGTCACGCGGGAAGTCGATGAGGAAGTCCGATCGCGCGCCGGTAAACGAATAAATGGTTTGGCTTGGGTCACCCACCACGCACAGGTCGTCTCGATCCCCCAACCAAAGTTTCAGCAGTGCATGCTGCACCGGGTTTACATCCTGGAATTCATCGACAGTGAGCCAGCGGTAGGCCTTGCGCACTTCGCGGGCAATCGAATCGTCGGTTGACAGCATTCCCACCAGGAGGATCATGACGTCTTCGAAATCGATCACACCCCGATCGGCTTTGGCCTGTTCAAAGTCCGCCAACACACGTGCGAATACCTCGGGCTCCACACTCAACTGGCGTGTGATGCTTGCGGTACCGATGGTGTGCTGGTCGATGAAGTTCACGCGTGCCCACTCGATATCCGCACTGACATCGCGCACCATCGAAGTGTCGGGTGAAACACCATGGGCTGACAACACACCTGCCACCACAGATGCCTTGCTCGACATCAATGACGGAAACGCGCGATCGGAGATACGCGGCCAGAAATAGCGAAGCTGACGAAGGGCCGCGGCATGGAAGGTGCGTGCCTGCACACCCTCGACTCCCAGGGATCGCAACCGGCCTCGCAGCTCACCAGCCGCCCGATTGGTGAAGGTCACCGCAAGTGTGCGGTGAGGATCGTGGGCCCCTGCGAGCACGCCATGGGCGATTCGGTGCGTGATGGCTCGGGTCTTTCCAGTGCCGGCACCGGCCAGCACCATGACCGGACCTTCGAGGATTTCGGCAACAGCCCGCTGTTCGGCATCTAGCCCCGCCAGCACTTCCTCGACACTCACCCGCAGATGCTCGCATGAGCCTGCGACACGGACAGACGACCGTCCACCGGCGCGCAGGGACTCCCACGAAATGTCAATGAACGAGCGCTAACTCCACCGTGATGATGGCTGCACCGAGAAGGCCATAGACGATCGCGAAGCGCACTTGCCCCCAGGCTCCCAACCCCGCAGAGCGCGCGGCGAACGCTCCCCACCCGAACAAGCTCAGGACTCCGAGGGCTTGACCCCACTCCGAGGCTTGGCCGGCCTCGCCGCCGGTGACTTCATAGATAAGGCCGATGAGCAAAACAGGTACGCCCACACTCAAGTACTGCAGACCCGCGGCCAAGAGGTGCCGACGATCCTGGGCTGTGAGCCGACGACGGGTCTTGATCTGGATATCGAGCGCATCAGAGAACGCGTGCGCCATCGACAGAGCCAACAATGGCAGCACGACGACAATGGCCAAGTCCACGAAGCCCTGGCCGCTGAACGATTGGATGTCGTCGTTGTAAATTGCGAGCGCGACCAGCATGATGATGGTTGCGTAGATCAAGCGATGCGCATCGAATCGAACTCCGAAGATGCGAATCAGCGTGTGCCCATTGGGAGCAGTCGAGGTGGACATGCCGGCAGCATGCCAGGGTGCCCATCCCACCGGTCAGAACAACACAGCGCTTGAGGGAAATTTCAATGCGGGCCCGTTTGGCACTGTTCATTGCCAACATGATGACGAGTGAGAGGGAACCTCTTTCCCACAAACTGCGTCCGAGGGGAAACGATCCGCGCAGGAGGTCCGATGCCGAAGCAGTCCTGGTGGCGAAAGCCAGTTGTAGTCGTACCGGCCGCACTCATCTCCATCGCAGCATTGGTAGTGGGTCTGTTCGCATTTCAACCGTGGCGGCTCTTCATCGACGTGACGGTCAATGAGGAACTCCCTGTTGCGATTGAGCAGTCGACTCCGTCCGAACCATCCCCGGCCAAGTCACCCCCTGTCGACCAAGGTGAAGTCGAAGCCGCTGGCAATGAGGAGACCACGGAAGCTCCAACGACCAGAACCGTCACGGCTGAGGGCTCGTTTATCTCGCACGAGCATTCCACCGAGGGCCAAGCACGGATCATCACGCTCGAGGACGGGCGCCGAGTGCTCCGCATCACCAATCTCGACACCGATAACGGTCCCGATCTGAAGGTGTGGCTCGCTGCCGCGCCGGTTATTGAGGGTCGCGATGGGTGGTTTGTGTTCGATGACGACGACTATCTGGATCTCGGACCCCTCAAGGGAAACAAGGGCAACCAGAACTACTCAATTCCCGCGGACGCGGACATCGCCAACCTGACGAGCGTCACTATCTGGTGCGACCGCTTCAGCGTCTCCTTTGGGGCAGCGGAATTGATACCCGTCTAAGTGCAGGGGCACGCCTGCGTCGGTCACGAACCAAGGGGTTCCTACGATGCGGTCATGAGCGACAGTGATGGGTGGACACCTGACCCTGGTGCGGTGGTCATGTTCAGCACCGTGTGGTGCGGATACTGCCAACGCCTGAAGGCGCAGATGATGCGCGGCGACATCCCCTTCACCGAAATAGATATCGAAGCGAACCCCGGAGCGGCCCACTTCGTCGAAACGCATAACGGTGGCAACCAAACGGTTCCCACTGTCGTTTTCCCCGACGGCACAACGATGACAAATCCGCCCTATAAGGAACTTGTCGCGAAACTCGAATCACTATCTGGGTAGTTTCTTACCTGCTCGACGGCGGGCGGGTGAAGGGCCTGCTCCAGTCGCCCGGCAAAGGACTGCCGTACCAGCGCTCGATGAGTTTGCGGGCAATGCTCACCGCCGGCGGAAGCGACACCTCACCCGATTCGCACGCAGCTGCAAGTTCGGTACGCGTAAACCAGCGGGCTTCAGCGATCTCATCACCGTCAACGTCGATGGTGGTATCGGCCGCCCACGCGTGATAGCCGAGCATCAAGGACGCAGGGAACGGCCACGGCTGACTGCCGAGGTACGCGAGGTCTTCTGGTGATTCACCAATACGCACACCGGATTCCTCGAACACCTCCCGACGCACCGCAGCTTCAGCAGACTCACCGGCTTCGACGAAACCCGCCAGCGTCGAGAACCACGTGGGTTCCCACCTCACTTGGCGCCCGAGTAGGGCTTTGTCCTCGTCATCGCGGACCAGAACGATTACTGCCGGATCGGTTCGCGGAAACTGGGGTGCGCCATCCTCGGGGCATCGGCGCGACCACCCAGCCTCATGCCACTGCAACTGCGACCCACACCGCGGACAGTGACGATGCGTACGCGACCAGTTATCCAGCGCTACCGCTGCGACCATCAAGCCGGCATCGGTGGCATCCAGCGATGATCCGCTCATCCGAAGATCCGACCACCGGGCGCCATCGATAGCCGGCGCGAAAGTTCGATCATCGTGATGGGCACAGAAATAGGCCACACCGGATTCATCGACCCCGAGCAGCGTGGTGGGTACCTCTGCTCGTACCTGGGGTTCGAGTACGAGTGAGTTTTCGGCCATGAGCGCCGCACCCTCGTGGACATGGACGAAACGAGTGCCCGAGGCTGCCCGAGCCTGCCCCACCCACTCCTCATCCGAACGAAGTGTCGCGGCTCGATCAATGGTGGCGCGTGCCAGGACGAGGTCGTCGAGAAGCCACCACTGTGGGTCCGACATTCGCACGATCACTCCCGATGTATTGAGGGTGCGAGCCTAAGGTGTTGGTGTGAGCGTGTTCATCCGGCAGTTGACCGGTATCCGCTTTGTGGCCGCCTTCTGGGTTCTCGCCTATCACCTGCAAGGCCCATTCAACGTGCTGGGCCTGCTGTCGATTCCGATCCTTGCGGACGTAATGCGGGTCGGGCGTCTGGGTGTGGACCTGTTCTTCGCCCTGTCCGGTTTCATCCTCACGCACACGTATCTGACCCGCATGGGCGGATCGATTCACATCAAGGAGACGCTGAAGTTCTGGTGGCTGCGCCTAGCCCGCATCTATCCGGTGCACCTGGTGATGCTGATCATCGCTGGGCTAGCTGTCTTCGCCCAGGCGCAGGTGCGCGGTGAATCGGTGGACCGCGACTGGTGGAATCCCATCGACTTCATCAAGAACTTGCTCTTGATCCAAGAATGGGGCCCCGATCCGCAACGCGGGTGGAACTTCGTCGCTTGGTCACTGTCGATGGAGTGGCTTGCGTACCTGATCTTCCCCATCTTGGTTCTGATCCTGTGGCGACTCCATAAGCACGTACCGACGTTCGCCTTAGTGGTGGCGTGGTTCGTCGTGCTGGCACCACTCATGGGGTACGGCCTCGGTACGAGCGATCCGTACTACACGAACAACTGGGGATCGACCTACCGCATCTTGAGCGAGTTCACGGCCGGTGCGATCACGTACCTGATCGTCGTACGCCTCGCCGATAAGGGGCCACGTGTGGAACGCGTTGCGATGTGGCTGTCTGCTCTGCTGCCACTTGCAGTGGTTGCCGGATCGGTGTTCTTGGCCCGACTGCCAGCCGCGCAGCCTCCGGCCAATGCGATGAATCCAGACGCCGAGCCCCTGCCGCCGTACTTCCACCTGACTTTGGTGCCACTGCTCATTGCTTGGATCGGAACGCTCGCCCTTTCCCAAGGCGGAGTTGCCCGAGCGCTGTCCACCCGCGCTCTGGTTCTCGGGGGCTTTGTCTCCTACTCGCTCTACATGACCCACCTGGTGTGGTTCGGACTCTGGCGAGCCGGCATGGATGTTGCCGGTGTCGACGGTGGACCGCTGTACGCCGCTTCCGTGGTCGGCTTGGTGGCGGGAGCTTTCGTCATTGCATGGCTGATGTGGAAGATCGTGGAGGAACCGGCTCGAGAGTGGATGCGCCGACTCGTGGGTACCAGGCCCGTCCCAACCGAGGAAGCGGGCGAAGCAATCGTGGAAGCCACCGCTAAGTCAGCGCCCGCCAAGGACGCACCGATTGAACCCGTCGCGGTGCCTGATGACAATCCGCGCTAATTCATGGACAGCAGAGCCTGGACTTCCGCATCGGTGTCGGGTCTGACCTCTTCACCCGTCGCAACCATGTAGAACGCTGCATCGACATCCGTCCACGCGACACCGGCGATGTGTGACCATGCGAGCCGGTAGATCGCCAGTTGGCGCGGATCGATCGTGGCGGTACTTCCGGTTTTCCAGTCGACAACTTCGAATCGACCTTCGACCTCGAACACTGCGTCCATACGGCCATTCACCACGCGGCCGCATAGGACCAATGAGAACGGCCTTTCAATGGCAACGGGCGTCATCGCGGCATACCGCGATCGCAGGAACGTCGCCTTCAACTCCTCTAGCTGCTCGTCGGTGGAAATATCGGCGTCGACTGCACCCGGCAAGTC
>JAQCBM010000071.1 GCA_027729865.1 Actinomycetota bacterium | reverse complement strand
CCCGCCAAGAAAGCACCCGCGAAGAAGACGGCGTCGGCTGAGAAGAAGGCGCCGGCAAAGAAGACGGCAGCGAAGAAGACGACCGCCAAGAAGACGACCGCCAAGAAGGAAGAGGACTGATCGTGGGACAGAAAGTAAACCCGCACGGCTTCCGGCTGGGCGTGACGACCGACTTCACTTCTCGTTGGTTCGCCGACGATGTCAAGAAGGGTCAGCGCTACCGCGACTACGTCGAGGAAGACGTCAAGATCCGCAAGCTGCTCAGCCAGGGCATGGAGCGCGCCGGCATCGCCAAGGTCGAGATCGAGCGCACCCGTGATCGAGTCCGCGTGGACATCCACACTGCTCGTCCGGGCATCGTCATCGGACGCCGCGGCGCCGAGGCCGACCGCATCCGTGGTGATCTCGAAAAGCTCACGGGCAAGCAGGTCCAACTGAATATCCTCGAGGTGAAGAACCCCGAGATCGAGGCGCAACTCGTTGCGCAGGGCATTGCCGAGCAGTTGTCGAGCCGCGTGTCCTTCCGTCGGGCGATGCGCAAGGGCATGCAAAGCGCGATGAAGGCTGGTGCCAAGGGCATCCGCGTTCAGGTATCCGGACGTCTTGGTGGTGCGGAAATGTCGCGCACCGAGTTCTACCGTGAAGGTCGCGTGCCGTTGCACACGTTGCGCGCGGACATCGACTACGGCTTCTACGAGGCGCGCACCACGTTCGGTCGTATCGGCGTGAAGGTGTGGATCTACAAGGGTGAAGCCCTCGGCTCGCGCGCCGAGCGCGAAGCCGCTGCCGCTGCCGCACGTTTGTCCGGTCAGCGCGCACGGCCGGAGCGGCCGCGTCGCGCTCGCAATGACGAGGTCGCCGAGGTGACGGGAGAGGCCACAGCAGCCGAAACGGTCGTCGAGGCCAACGAGGCCGCCGAAGCAACTCAGGCCGCACCCGCAGGACAGGAGGGCTGATCATGCTGATTCCTCGCAGGGTCAAGCACCGCAAGCAGCACCACCCCAAGCGCACGGGGGCTGCCAAGGGTGGCACCAAGGTGTCGTTCGGCACCTACGGCATCCAGGCGCTCGAGCCGGCGTATGTCACCAACCGACAGATAGAAGCTGCTCGTATCGCCATCACTCGTCACGTCAAGCGTGGTGGCAAGGTGTGGATCAACATCTACCCCGATCGCCCGCTCACCAAGAAGCCGGCCGAAACCCGCATGGGATCGGGCAAGGGTTCACCGGAGTGGTGGGTCGCGAACGTCAAGCCCGGTCGCGTCATGTTCGAGTTGTCCTATCCAGATGAGGAGATCGCGCATGCCGCATTGATGCGCGCCGTGCACAAACTCCCGATGAAGTGTCGAATCATTCGGCGCGATGAGGCAGGTGAGGACTGATGGCAGTCGGAACAGCCGCAGGTGAACTGCGCAACATGAACCAAGACGAACTTGTCGCCAAGCTCCGTGAGTCGAAGGAAGAACTGTTCAACCTTCGGTTCCAGGGTGCAACAGGTCAGCTCGAGAGCCACGGCCGGCTGCGCGCCGTCCGTAGGGACATCGCCCGCATCTACACGATCTTGCGCGAGCGCGAGTTGGGCATCACGCCGGTACTCGAGGCAGACACCGACTCCTCCACCGACGCTTCCACGGACACGAAAGAAGGTGCCGCATGAGCACTTCGGCAACGCAAGAGTCGGCGGAGCAGCGTGGCTACCGCAAGGTCCGCGAGGGCCTGGTCGTCAGCGACAAGATGGACAAGACCGTCGTCGTTGCCGTTGAGGACCGCTTCAAGCACCCGCTCTACGGCAAAGTTGTGCGCCGCACCAGCAAGTTGAAGGCGCATGATGAGCAAAACAGTGCTGGCGTGGGCGACCGCGTCCTGGTGATGGAGACCCGTCCGCTGTCCGCCACGAAGCGGTGGCGCGTGGTGGAGATCCTCGAGAAGGCTAAGTAGCAAGACCCACCGCGGTGCGCGGTCGGGTGAGTTCCGCCAGGCTCGAACCGAGAACCGGCAGACGATCAGGAGAGATGAAGTGATCCAGCAAGAGTCGCGACTGCGAGTCGCCGACAACACCGGTGCCAAGGAGATCTTGTGCATCCGGGTACTCGGTGGCTCGGGACGACGCTACGCCGGAGTCGGCGACGTCATCGTGGCCACCGTTAAGGATGCGATCCCCGGTGGTGGCGTGAAGAAGGGCGAGGTCGTCAAGGCCGTCGTCGTCCGTACCAAGAAGGAACGTCGTCGTCCCGATGGCTCCTACATCCGCTTCGACGAGAACGCTGCCGTCATTCTCAAGGGCGACGGTGAGCCACGCGGAACTCGCATCTTCGGCCCCGTTGGCCGCGAACTGCGCGAGAAGAAGTTCATGAAGATCATCTCGCTCGCACCGGAGGTGTTGTGATCATGAGCAAGTTGCACGTGCGCAAGGGCGACACCGTCCAGGTCATCTCGGGCAAGGACCGTGGGATAACCGGCAAGGTCATCGAGGTCTATCCCGAGTCCGACCGCCTCATCGTCGAAGGCGTCAACCGCATCAAGAAGCACACGCGGGTGGGTCAAAACGCTCGCGGTTCCAAGACCGGAGGCATCATCACAACTGAAGCCCCTATTCATGTGTCCAACGTGATGGTCGTCGATCCTGAAGATGGTCGCCCGACCCGTGTGGGCTATCGCAAGGAGAAGGTGGAAAAGCGTCGTCCCGACGGTTCCACCTATGAAAGCGAGCGCAGCGTGCGCGTTTCTAAGCGCACTGGAAAGGACCTGTGATGAGCACTTCGACGAGCAGCATGCCGCGGCTCAAGTCGCGCTATCGCGAAGAGATCCTGCCGGAACTGCGCCAGGAGTTCAGTTTCGACAATGTGATGCAGGTTCCGACCGTCACCAAGGTCGTCGTCAATATGGGCGTGGGCGAAGCCGCACGCGACTCCAAGTTGATCGAGGGCGCAATCCGCGATCTCACCGAGATCACCGGGCAAAAGCCGCAGGTCACCAAGGCTCGCAAGTCGATCGCCCAGTTCAAGTTGCGCGAAGGGCAGCCCATCGGTGCGCACGTGACGCTGCGCGGTGATCGCATGTGGGAGTTCCTCGACCGCCTGCTGTCGATCGCGCTGCCCCGCATCCGCGACTTCCGTGGGCTATCGCCCAAGCAGTTCGACGGCAAAGGCAACTACACCTTCGGTCTCAACGAGCAGTCCATGTTCCACGAGATCGACCAGGACAAAATCGACCGCACGCGTGGCATGGATATCACCATTGTCACGACGGCCACGAACGACGATGAGGGGCGGGCGCTGCTTCGGCTGCTCGGATTCCCCTTCAAGGAGGCGTAGACCATGGCCAAGAAGGCTTTGATCCAAAAGCAGCGCAAGACCCCGAAGTTCAAGGTCCGCGCGTACACGCGTTGCACCAAGTGCGGTCGTCCGCACTCGGTGTACCGCAAGTTCGGCTTGTGCCGGGTGTGCCTTCGCGAGATGGCGCACGCAGGCGAGCTACCCGGAGTCACGAAAAGCAGTTGGTAACGACGCCGAAGGTCCTGGAGCAATCCGCTCGGGGATACCACGGCGAGGAAGGCCGGTAGGCCATGACGATGACAGACCCGATCGCAGACATGCTTGCTCGTCTGCGTAACGCCAACTCGGCGTACCACGATTCGGTTGCCATGCCGCACTCGAAAATCAAGGCGAACATCGCTGAGATTTTGAAGGCGGAGGGATACATCGCCGGATACGACGTGGCTGAAGCCGAGATAGGAAAGACCCTCACGCTCGAGCTCAAGTACGGCCCATCGCGCGAGCGGTCCATCGCCGGCTTGCGCCGGGTATCCAAGCCTGGTCTTCGTGTGTACGCCAAGAGCACGGCGCTGCCCCGCGTACTCGGCGGACTCGGCATTGCGATCCTGTCCACCTCGAACGGTCTGCTGACCGATCGACAGGCTTCGAAGAAGGGCGTGGGTGGGGAAGTCCTCGCCTACGTCTGGTGAGGGGAGGAACGACATGTCACGTATCGGCAAGTTGCCCATCCCTGTTCCGTCTGGCGTAACCGCCACGATCCAGGGGCAGTCCATCACCATCACCGGACCGAAGGGGACACTCTCCCTGGACGTCGCCGAGCCCATCACTGTGAAGGAAGAGGACGGTTCGCTGATCGTTTCTCGACCCAACGACGAAGGACCGGCCAAGGCGCTGCATGGCTTGACGCGCACGCTCGTGAACAACATGGTCACGGGCGTTACCGACGGCTACACCAAGACTCTCGAGCTCGTCGGCACCGGATACCGCGTCACTGCTAAAGGTCAGGACCTGGAGTTCGCGCTCGGGTTCAGTCACCCGATCACGGTCAAGGCACCCGAGGGAATCTCCTTCGCGGTGGAGAATCCCAACAAATTCTCTGTCGTGGGTATCGACAAGCAACTCGTAGGTGAGACCGCGGCCAATATCCGCAAGCTGCGCAAGCCCGAGCCTTACAAGGGCAAGGGCGTGCGTTACGAGAACGAAGTCATCCGCCGCAAGGCTGGAAAGGCGGGCAAGTAACCATGAGCACGAGTACTTACGGCGTCAAGCTGGGGTCGGGCAACAAGGTTGCCGTTGGCCGCAAGCGTCGTCACATCCGCGTCCGCAAGAAGGTTTCGGGTACGGCTGCGCGTCCACGTCTGGTGGTCACCCGTTCGGCACGCCACATGGTGGCCCAGGTGGTCGACGATTCCGCGGGTCGCACACTGGCATCGGCTTCCACGATGGAATCCGATCTGCGCGGAGCCAGCGACGACAAAACCGCCAAGGCCCGCAAGGTTGGCCAGAAGGTCGCCGAGCGTGCGAAGGCAGCCGGGGTTGAGACGGTCGTGTTCGATCGTGGCGGCCACCGCTACCACGGTCGCGTCGCGGCCCTAGCCGATGGAGCCCGCGAAGCGGGCTTGGACTTCTGAGACGACCGAGAGCGAAAGAGGAAAACATGTCAGGAACCGACCGACGCGGAGGCGGCGAACGCCGTGACCGCAAGGAACGGACCCCGCGCGAGGAGAAGTCGCAGTACCTCGAGCGAGTGGTCTCGATCAATCGTGTCGCCAAGGTCGTCAAGGGTGGTCGTCGTTTCAGCTTCACCGCACTCGTCGTCGTCGGCGACGGCGACGGCATGGTGGGCGTGGGCTACGGAAAAGCCAAGGAAGTCCCCGCGGCCATCGCTAAGGGTGTTGAAGAAGCAAAGAAGCACTTCTTCCGCGTGCCTCGCATCCAGGGCACCATTCCGCACCCGATCACTGGTGAAGCTGCAGCTGGCGTTGTCATGTTGCGTCCGGCCGCTCCCGGTACCGGCGTTATCGCTGGTGGACCGGTGCGTGCAGTGCTGGAGTGCGCAGGCGTCCACGACGTTCTGAGCAAGTCACTCGGCTCGGACAACGCGATCAACATCGTGCACGCCACCGTTGCTGCGCTCAAGATGCTCGAGCCGCCGGAGGCCGTGGCTGCTCGCCGTGGCTTGCCGCTGGAAGATGTTGCGCCGGCAGCGATGCTGCGCGCGCGAGCCGAGGTGAGTTCTTGATGGCACAGCTGAAAGTCACCCAGCGTAAGTCGGAAATCGGCGGAACGAGCAGCCAGCGCAACACGCTTCGCTCGCTCGGCTTGAAGCGAATTGGCGACGTCGTCGTCAAGGAAGACCGACCGGAAATTCGTGGCATGGTCAACACCGTGTCGCACCTGGTCGATGTCGAGGAGGTTGACTGACATGACTCTCAAGGTTCATCACTTGCGTCCGGCCCCCGGATCGCGCACCGCCAAGACCCGCAAGGGCCGCGGCGAGGCTTCCAAGGGCAAGACCGCCGGCCGCGGCACCAAGGGAACACGCGCCCGCAATACGGTTTCCCCCGCCTTCGAAGGTGGCCAGATGCCGCTGCACATGCGTCTGCCGAAGTTGAAGGGCTTCAAGAACCCGAACAAGGTCGAGTTCCAGGTGGTCAACGTGGCCACGATCGCCAAGTTGTTCCCAGAAGGTGGGACTATCGAGGTGACAGATCTGGTTGCCAAAGGTGCTGTCCGGTCGGGCAAGCCGGTCAAGGTTCTTGGTCAAGGCGACATCGCGGTGTCCGTAACCGTGACCGCGGACAAGTTCTCCTCAGCGGCACGTGACAAGATCGAGGCTGCCGGAGGTTCGGTTACCGAGCTGTAAGGCGGCGGTGCGCCTCGCGCGCACCGGACGAGGCAGGTTGAGCGGCGACCGAAGGAGGTAGGGACCTAGTGCACATCAGTGCTTTCGGGGCTGCCCTTCGTACGCCCGACCTGCGCAAGAAGATCCTGTTCACCCTCGGTCTGCTCGCCCTGTATCGACTCGGGGCGGTCTTGCCGACGCCTGGCGTTGACTATGCCGCGATTCAGCGCTGCATCGATGTCGTGCAGGACAACTCGGTCTATGCCCTGATCAACCTGTTCAGCGGTGGAGCCTTGCTGCAGTTGAGCATCTTCGCTCTCGGCATCATGCCTTACATCACTGCCAGCATCATCTTGCAGTTGCTGACGGTGGTCATTCCGCGTCTGGAGGTCCTCAAGAAGGACGGGCAGTCGGGGCAAGCCAAGATCACGCAGTACACGCGTTACGTGACCATCGGTCTTGCCATTTTGCAGTCCACCGCGATCTTGTCGCTCGCGCGGACACCGGGTGCACTGTTCAGTGGTTGTAACGAGACGATCATTCCCAATGACAGCGTGTGGGTGCTGCTCGTCATGGTGATCGTTATGACAGCCGGCACCGCCGTGGTCATGTGGTTCGGTGAACTCATCACCGAGCGCGGTGTGGGGAACGGAATGTCGGTGCTGATCTTCACTGCGATCATCGCCACGATCCCCGCCCAGTTCGCCTCGATCCTCGGTAGCCGGGGCGCCTTCACCTTCACCATCACGCTGCTTGTGGGTCTGGCCGTCATCGCCTTCGTGGTCTTCGTCGAGCAAGCCCAGCGCCGTGTGCCGGTGCAGTACGCCAAGCGCATGGTGGGCAGGCGAATGTATGGGGGCACCTCGACCTACATTCCGCTCAAGGTCAACATGGCCGGCGTCATCCCAGTCATCTTCGCCTCGTCCTTGCTGTTCCTGCCCACGCTGTTCGTTCAGCTAACTGGCAGCCAAGCTGGTTGGGCGCAGTGGCTACAGCAGAACTTCGGTACCGGTACAGGAACCTGGTATCTCCTCACGTACTTCCTGCTCGTAATCTTCTTCTGTTACTTCTACGTCTCGATCACGTTCAACCCCACGGACGTAGCCGACAACATGAAGAAGTACGGCGGCTTCATCCCAGGCATCCGTGCGGGCAAGCCAACGGCGGATTACTTGGATTACGTCCTCACCCGCTTGACCGCTCCCGGTTCTTTGTATCTGGGCTTGATCGCTGTGCTGCCGGTGTTCGCCTTCGGTGGCTTGGGCGTTGCGCAGGACTTCATCTTCGGCGGCACCAGCCTGCTGATCATGGTGGGCGTGGGTCTGGATACGGTCAAGCAGATCCAGTCGCAGTTGCAGCAGCGCAACTACGAAGGCTTCTTGGGATAGGGGGAGGACATGCGCGTCGTATTCATGGGTCCTCCCGGTGCCGGCAAGGGAACGCAAGCTGCCCTGTTGGCTGCACGCCTAGGCATCCCACACATCTCCACCGGCGATATCTTCCGGGCAAACGTGGCCGAGGGAACCGAACTCGGTAAGCAGGCGCAGCAGTACATGGACGCAGGGGAGTACGTCCCTGACACAGTCACAAACGCGATGGTTCGCGACCGACTCACGCAGGACGATTGCCGACCCGGGTTCTTGCTCGACGGTTACCCGCGCACGGTTGAACAGGTTGCCGAACTCGATGCCATGTTGCGCTCGGCCGGACAGCAACTTGATGTTGTAGTTGAACTCACCGTCGACATCGACGAAGTCGTGAATCGCCTAGTCAAGCGTGCGCAGGATCAGGGACGCTCGGACGACACCGAAGACGTCATGCGACACCGCCTCGAGGTGTACGCCGAGCAAACCGCTCCGTTGATTGAGACCTATTCCGAGCGCGGCTTGTTGGTACGCGTCGATGGCATGGGGCTCATCGAAGACGTGACGGAACGGCTCATTGCCGTCGTCATTGTCGACTGAAGCACAGGTCTTCCAATGTTCGGTAAATCCGAATCCATCGAAATCAAGTCCGTTGACGAACTTGCGCTGATGCGCGAAGCCGGTCTCGTCGTGGCACGAACGCTTGATCGCCTGCGCCAGGAACTAGTGCCGGGCATGACCACTTCCGATCTAGATGCCATTGCGCGCGAGAGCATCGCCAGTCACGGGGCAACGTCGTCGTTCCTTGGCTATCACGGATTTCCAGCGGTGATTTGCACGTCTGTCAACAGCGCTGTGGTCCACGGCATTCCCGACGGGACCGTCATCAATGCTGGCGACATCGTGTCAATTGACTGCGGGGCAATTATCGAAGGTTGGCATGGCGATGCAGCCATTTCGATAGTTCTGCCCGAAGCTGACCCTTCGGTGCTCGCACTCTCGGAAGCCACCAAGGCGGCGATGTGGGCGGGGCTTGCCAAAGCCCGCGGGGGGAACCGTCTGTCCGACATTGGTCATGCGGTCGAGACTTCGATCAAGGACGCGGGCGACTACGGCATCGTTGAGGACTATGTGGGCCACGGGATCGGCTCAGCCATGCACATGCACCCGCCGGTCCCGAACTACGGCAAGCCCGGGCGCGGTCCGCGACTGGAGCCGGGCATGGCTCTGGCGATCGAGCCGATGGCCACCTTGGGTGCTGCGAACGTGGCGGTCCTAGACGACGACTGGACGGTGGTGACCACGGACGGCAAGGCTGCCGCCCACTGGGAGCACACCGTGGCCATCACCGATGAGGGCCCATGGGTGCTGACCTCCC
>JAQCBM010000070.1 GCA_027729865.1 Actinomycetota bacterium | reverse complement strand
AAAACTCCTGCAGTGTCGATTGCAGATGCAATGCGTTCCGCCGAACCCAGGTCGATACCGAACGGCTTCTCCGCGAGGAAGTCCTTGCCTGCTGCAGCCGCAGCGGTGTAGATCTCTTCGTGCGCGTTATGTGGCACGGCGATGTAGAGAACATCCAGCGACGCATCATCCACGAGTTGCTGCCAGGAATCGGTAAGCGTCTCGATAGTGGGAACTTGCCGAAACCAGTCCAAAGCCGCCGGATTCAAGTCCGCCACCGCGACCACCGACGGCCGCACCGGATGATCAACCAGGTGAAGCCATCGCCCGCAGACAGCGGCCAACTCCCGGCCCATCAGCCCGCCGCCGATGATGCCGATGCGAACGTCGGTCATGCGATGAGTTCTTCTGCTTCGTCGACAGACGCACCCTGGTGCAGCATGGCCATGAGCGCTCGCGTAATTCCGGCTGGATTCTCGTGCTGGACGATGTTGCGGCCATACACAATGCCGGCTGCACCCTGCTCAAGCACTGCCGCCGTGCGCTCGAGCAGTTCGCGGTCGGGAACGCGGCCTCCACCGCGAACTAATACCGGAATATCCCCGGCGATTCGGATCACCTGGTGGTAGTCGGCGGGATCATCCGTGGGGTCGGCCTTGATGACGTCTGCGCCGAGTTCCACGGCCTGACGGACGATCGGCAGGATGAGATCGAGGTCACCATTGACTGTGTACCCGGTGGTGCCGTCGGCTGTCACGGGCTTCATGACCAAGGGTTCGACCATCAACGGCATGCCGTACTTCTCGCAGTCGGCCTTGGCCTCGAGCACGTTTTGCACGCAGGCCTCACGAATTTCCGGCCGTCCTGGCAGATCGAGCAAGTTCACCACGATGATCGCGGCATCGAGTTGAACTCCGCGCTTGGCCGGTTCAGGAATCATGAGAGAGAACATGTGATCGGGCAGCGGCGCGCCGTACACATTCGCCACATCGGTACGCATCACCAAGGCCGGGCGTTGACGCCCTTTGTGCACTTGCAGTTTGGGCGCCTGACCTTGAGTGAGTTGGATGGCGTCAGGAGCAGCATCCACGAGCGTGTCGATGGCCGACGCCAGATCTTCGATCCCATTCAGAAAGTGACGCTCGCCGAAGAAGCCGTGATCGATGGCAACGTCCAAGCATCGACCGGAATCGGGGTTGAAGAGACGATTGAGCCGGTAGCGGACGTCGGACACGTGGATTTCCTCTCCTAGTGGTCGCTCGATGCGCACAAGCATCGGGATGCCTATCTGCGTGCACCCCCGCTAGCGCCACCCTATCCTCGCGGTGAGAAGGATCGAAGGCGTCGCTACGAAGGGAAGCGCATGCGTGAGCTTGTGGTGGGAATTGATGCCGGTACCACCCGGGTGAAGGCGCTCGCCGTTGATCTCGACGGCAACGTTCTCGCTGAATCCGCGCTGAGCACTCCGTGGCAGCGCTCAGGGGCCCAGGCGCAGATGGATGCGCATGAACTAATGGAGGTCGTCTCGCAGGTGCTGAACTCGCTGACCCATGCAGGCGGCTGGCCGGCCGATGGGCAGGTGGTCGGCATCGGAGTCACCAGCATGGCTGAAGCGGGCGTGCTCATTGGCCCGCACGGCGAGCCGCTCGCTCCCATCATTGCTTTCCATGATCCTCGGGGGCGTGCCGACGTCGTGAAAGACGCAATCGGCAAAGAAGCCTTCCACGGGCATGTGGGCATGCGGCTCAACAACAAGCCGTCGGTTGCGAAAATCTTGTGGCTGCAGGAAAACGTTCCCGCCGCAGGCGGTGCTACCTGTTACCTGAGCGTCGCCGAGTGGATCGTCCACCGTCTCGGTGGTGAACGCGTGAGCGAGATTTCCCTGCTATCCCGAACGGGACTATTCGATGTTGTCGAACGCGCTCCGTGGCAGGCAACCCTCGACCTTGTCGGTCCTTTACTACCGGGTCCGGTCACGGTTGCCGGTGACCACTGCGGTGTTGCCACGAACGTCCCGGAACAGATGCGTGGAGCCGCACTCACCGCCACGGGAATGGATCACCAATCCGCCGCCTTCGCGTGCGGAGCGGCGACTACCGGTGCGCTTTTCGATTCCATGGGAACGGCAGAAGCACTTCTCCGCTTCACTCCGGGGCCGCTTGCTCGCGAGGAACTGATCCGGCTGGCCGAGCGTGACGTCGCGGTGTTGTGGAGTGTGATTCCCGGCCACGTGTGTGTTCTGGGTGCGCTGGTGACGGGCTTATCGCTGGAGCGAATCCGGCGCCTCCTTGGTGTCGAAACCATCGAGCAGAGGGCGGACCTTGCGCACAAGGCAACCCAGGTGAAGTCAGGGGACTTGCGCTTGCAGGACATCGATCACATCGGTCTGGCAATCGCGGGGGTCGACGACGACGCCAGTCCGGAAGCTCTGTGGCGCGCAAGTGTCACCGACCTCGTGGCTATCGGCACGGACCTTCTGGATTTCATGGAGGCCACCAGCACGCCGCGCCAGAAAACTGTTCTTGCTGGTGGGTGGGTGCACGACGCCATGGTCATCCAGGCGAAACGCGACGCGATGGGGGAGTTCGAGATCAGTGAAGTGAACGAAGCCGGTGCGCTGGGAGCGGCGATGTTCGGAGCCATCGCAGCGGGCGCGATGGAACGTCCGGCGGCCGACGAACTCCCGCGTTGGATCAGCTCGCGGAATTGATTCATGTCCAGTAGGCCAACCGATCAACATCGACAAGCGGTGTATCGAGCCGAAGATCAGTGGTCCGCAATCCTTGACCGGGGTGGTCACGTGGACTTTTTCGGCTCGCAACTCATCGCGCCGGTTCAGATGCGCTTTGGGAGTTTGGATGACGTTTCCTCTTACGTTGGCCACGTGTGCCGAAACCGCAACGCCGCGCCCCCCAGTATTCGCCATCGCAAGGGTGGCACCCGTGCGCACTACGAAACCGCAGAAGGCGTCATTGCCATTCCCAGCGATCACATGTGGGCGATGCGCGAATCCGTTGTCTTGCATGAGATCGCACATCACCTTTGCGTGACCGGGCACTCCAGCGCGCTGCATGACCGACACTTCACCACCACCATGCTCACACTTGTTCGCGAGCAGATGGGGCACGAAGCCGAGTTGCTTCTTCGGACGGGGTATCAGGCGGCGGGAGCACCACTATGAGCGTCACGATCGAACGGATCAGTGCGTTGCTCATCAAGGCGGAGCGGACCGATAACGAGCATGAAGCAGCCGCCTATCTGATGAAAGCGCAGTCTCTTGCGACATTGGCGAGCATCGATCTCGCTGCTGCGCGGGCGCGCAAGTTGGCAACCGAAACTCCGGACGAGCCCATCACTCGAACGGTCTCCATTGGGGAGAAGGGTAAGCGGGCGAATACGCACCTCGTAGCGCTCTTCGTGGTGATCGCACACAACAACTTCACCATGGTCGATGTGGCAACAGATTCAACGTATGTAGTTGCGTATGGAATGCCCCAGGATTTGGACTCGACACACACCTTGTTCGCGTCACTCTCGGTCCAGATGGCCACGTCGGCTCAGCAGTACCTTGAGGCGGGACAGTGGAAATCCGAGACCTATCGCGTCCGATCTCGCACCACGGGATTGATGGTCACCAAGCCTTTCACCAAGCAGACAGCTCGCGCGGCGTTCTATCGCGCCTATGTGGTCACACTCAACGATCGCCTGCAGGCGGCCCGCGAAGAAGCCATCAAGCAGCACGATGAGACTGCAGGAAGTACTTCCGCTGCCCTCGTTCTTCGGAATACCGAGAAGGAAGTGAAGTCCTTTCATCGCCGTACCTCTGATGCCCGGGGGCGCTGGGGTGGATACCGAGGATCAGTAAACGGGAGGTCGGGCTCCGCCGCGGGCGCTGGTCGCACGGCGGCGCAGCGTGCCCGCCTCACGGCTTCTGAGGAGTTGCCCGGAGGTCCTCGCGCTCTGCCCCGATGACTGTCAGGATGCGCGGGTGGAAATCGGGGACGTGCATCAGGCCGCAGAGCGGATTACCGGAGTCATTCGAGACTTGCCTGTCCAAGGGGCTCGTTGGTTAAGCGATCAGGTGGGTGGCCCGGTCTACCTGATTCCGGAGAACCTGCAGCGCGCGGGATCTTTCAAGATCCGTGGTGCCTACAACCGGATATCCCAACTCAGTGAAGCCGAACGCGCGAAAGGCGTCGTGGCAGCAAGCGCAGGGAACCATGCGCAGGGCGTGGCGCTTGCCGGACAACTGTTGGGTGTGAACGTCACGGTATTCATGCCGGTGGATGCATCGATTCCGAAGATCGAAGCGACGCGCGGCTACGGCGCCGACGTTCGCTTCCAAGGCACCACGGTCGACGAAGCACTTGTCGAAGCCCGAGCTTTCGCCGACCAGACCGGTGCGGTTCTCATTCACCCCTTCGACCACGAACACGTGGTAGCCGGGCAGGGAACCCTCGGGTTGGAGATTCTCGACAAGATCCCCGATGTCAAGACTGTTGTTGTCTGCACCGGCGGTGGTGGTTTGCTCGCCGGGGTTGCATTCGCGATCAAGCAATCGAAGCCGGACGTCAAGGTGATCGGTGTGCAGGCAGAAGGCGCAGCCACGTACCCGCAGAGCATCGCCGAGGGCAAGCCAGTGATGCGCGAGCAGATGAACACGATGGCCGATGGCATAGCCATCGCCAGGCCGGGTGATATTCCCTTCCAACTCATTCAGGAATACGTCGATGAATTCCGCACTGTTACCGAAGATGAACTCTCGCGTGCTGTCTTGATGCTGCTCGAACGCGCCAAGCTCGTAGTGGAACCATCGGGCGCTGCAGCCACGGCGGCGGTGATGAATGCGCCACACGACTTCGAACCACCTGTTGCTATCACGATCTCCGGTGGCAACGTGGACTCCCTAGTGCTGCTTCGCATCATTCGGCACGGCATGGCGGCAGCCGGTCGGTATTTGTCCATCAGCGTGCATACTCCGGATTTCCCCGGGTCTCTCGCCGGCTTGCTCGACGTCCTGAAACACCACAAGGCGAACGTGGTGGACGTCTTCCACGACCGCACCGACCCCCGCGTCTCCATCGGCGATGTGCGCATCGATATCCAGATGGAGACCCGAAGCGTCGAGCAACGCGACCAGATCATCGCTGCGTTGTCCGCCGCCGGCTACCAGGTCGAGGTCCTCGACGGATAGCCTCTCGTACAAAAATAAATATTTCTTGTACAATTCCGATATGGCATCAATGCAGGTGAGCGCGGCTAGGGATTCGTTGGCCGAGGTGATCGAGTTGGCAGCCACCGAGGCCGTCACCCTCGAGCGCTATGGCGCAGCTGTGGCGGTGATTGTCAGCCCGCAGCGGTACGAAGAGCTCATGGATGCGTATGAGGACGTTCAGGATATCGAGGCCTTTGATGAGGCGATGGCCGAAGAAGGCCCCAATATTCCCTGGGATCAGGTCAAGGCAGATCTGGGTTGGGAGTAGATCGGTACGCCATCGAGTTTCGCCCGTCGGCAGTTCGGGCTCTCGCCAAGATCGACGCAGTGAATCAGCAGCGAATCCGCGGTGCCGTTGCGTTGCTTGCTCGTGATCCACGGCCACCGTCGGCTCGCCGGCTAAAGGGGCGGGAAGGGTTCCGGATTCGCGTGGGTGACTATCGCGTCATCTATTCCATCGACGACGGACTCCTTGTCATCCTGGTGATTGCCGTGGGTCACCGCGGTCAGGTCTACCGAACCTGACCCGCAACGGTGCCATGCACCACTCGGGCGTACTGTCCTGCCTTGTGACTTCGGACTACGCCGTTGAGGCCCATGGACTCGTCAAGGAGTTCGGCGACGTCAAGGCACTCAACGGAATCGACCTCGTTGTTCCGCGTGGCCAAGTGGTGGGCCTGCTCGGCCCGAATGGCTCAGGGAAGACCACCACGGTGCGGATTCTCGCCACGCTGCTGAAGGCAACAGCCGGCTCGGCCAAAGTTGCCGGCTTCGACGTAGCCAAGCAAGCTGATGAAGTTCGGCGCTCCATCGGCCTGACAGGTCAGTACGCCGCCGTCGATGAGTTCCTTACCGGTCGCGAGAACTTGGCCATGTTCGGTGGCTTGTTCCACCTGGACAAGAACTACGTCGCCACACGTGCGGATGAGCTGCTCGAGAAGTTCGACCTCAGCGATGCCGCTAATCGTCCGGCGAAGACCTACTCCGGTGGCATGCGTCGCAGGCTGGACCTTGCAGCAAGTCTGATCGCTAGGCCGGGCATTTTGTTCCTCGACGAACCCACAACGGGTTTGGATCCGCGCTCACGCATTGGTTTGTGGAACGTGATCACCGAACTGGTTGCCGAGGGCACCACGGTGTTGCTGACCACGCAGTATCTGGACGAAGCCGATCAACTCGCCGACGACATCGTGGTCATCGACCACGGCAAGGTCATCGCGCACGGAACATCAAGTGAACTCAAAGACCAGATCGGTGGCGATCGCCTCGAGATCACTCTCGACAACCCCGACCAGGCCGCCAACGCGATTTCCGCACTGGCGCCGATCGTCTCGGGTGAAGCCACCATGGATGATTCTCGCTACTCCGCGCCGGTGAGCGGTGGCTCCCCTGTTCTGATCGAAGCGGTGCGCGCACTCGACGCCCAGCACATCGGTGTTGCAGATATCGGTCTGCGCCGCCCCACACTCGACGACGTCTTCTTGACCCTCACCGGGCACGGAGCCGAGGAAGACGAGCGCCCCGAGCCGAGTACGTCGAAGCGTGGACGCCGAGGAGGCCGTCGATGAGCAGCCCGGCAATCCAAGCCAAGCGACCGGCTCTCGGCTGGACCGTCCACGATGCGCTGATTATCGCGCGCGCGACGATCGTTGCCTCGTTCCGGATTCCCGAGGCTCTGTTCTTCCAACTCATTCAGCCGGTGATCTTCGTTTTGCTTTTCGCGTACGTGTTCGGTGGTGCTATCCCGATTCCTGGTGCGGAACCGGGCAGCGCGGCAGATGCGTCGCTGTACCGCCAGTACCTGATGCCCGGAATCTTCGGTCAGACGGTGGCGTTCGCCGCAGCGGCCAGCACAGTCGGCCTTGCCGAGGCGATGCAGCGCGGAATCATCGATCGCTATCGCGCTCTGCCGATGTCACAGCCGGCAGTGCTGCTTGGCAACACTCTGGCGAATGCCCTGAGGCAAATACTCGTGCTCACCGTGCTGAGCATCACCGGTTTCATCGTCGGGTGGCGCATCAACGACGGCATCCTCAACGCCATCTACGCGTACCTTCTGCTCTTGCTCTTCGCCTACACCGTCACCTGGGTGGGGGCGTTCGTGGGACTCTCGGTTCCCAACACTGAGACGGCGAATACTGCGGGATTGATCTGGATCTTCCCTCTCACGTTCTTGTCGAACGCTTTCGTTCCGATTACTTCATTGCCCGGCTGGCTGCAGTGGTTCGCGGCGTTCAATCCGATATCGAGTCTGGTTCAGGCAACACGCGAATTGTTCGGTAACCCGACGGGTGCTCCCACGGATTTCTGGACGCTCAACAACGCCGCGCTCTACACCGTGATCTCGTGCGTGGTGGTTATCGCGATCTTCGCTCCACTTGCGGTGCGCAAGTACCGCACCGCAGCTAGTAAGTAACTAGCCGCCGTAGGTCTCGACTTTCAAGATCTCCACGCTCATCGACTTGCCACTGGCGAGTTCATAGGTGGCGACGTCCCCCATCTTCTTGCCATTCACGGCAGCACCCAAGGGAGACGTAGGGGAGTACACCTCAACGGAAGCATGTGCGGCTTCTTCGCGTGAGCCGAGCAGGAACGTTTCCTCGTCGCCGAACTCCACGAACTTGATCGTCACGACCTTGCCGGCGGCAACTTCGTCGGCGGCCGCCTCCGGGGCACCGATCTGCGCGCTCTCGAGCAATTGCTTGAGTTGACGGATGCGGGCCTCGTTCTTGCCCTGCTCTTCCTTGGCCGCGTGATACCCGCCGTTCTCCTTGAGGTCGCCCTCTTCCCGGGCAGCCTCAATACGTTTGGTTATCTCCACCCGCGTGGGACCCTCGCGCTCGGCGAGCTCATCGACCAATCGGTCGTGCGCCTCTTGGGTCAGCCAGGTCACATCAGTCATAACGCACCACTGTAAGTGCCGTGGCAAATTGGGCCAATTTGAGGAGGAAGTGCCCTATGCCGGCGTCCACGGCTGCTCGGGAACCGCGATCCCAGGTGGGAACTGCGGCCCAGGAACCCTCAGCTCACCTGGTCGTTCGCAGGCGAGCACCTCCACCGCGTAGGCCGGTGCCACTGTTCGCAGTGAGTAATCGATCGTCACCATGTCCTCACCTGGCGGGATGATGATCTCCGCGTAGCCCACATCGATGCGTTTGGAGTCCTGCGCCCGCAGGATGCAGACCACTTCGTCTCCACCGCTTCGCGAGACATCGAATGTGGCATCGGCCCGATCAGGCCCCACCACGCTCCAGCGGATCAACTGGAACTCCACGTTGTCGCGCACGGCCATGATGCCCGCAAATGCCACGCCCGCCAAGAAGAGGATGACCACGACTATCGCCACGGCAATGGGTGAAACCCGACGCTGATCAAGCCCGTAGCGAGCCCGCATCTCCGGCGAGAGTCGGTCCGGCGGGAAGGGCGAGGACATAGGTGCGAGACTAGGCGGGGGCCCAGCAATCAACCACTCCGCCTAATGGCGGTGCACGCTCATCCGGACGACGAGTCCTCCAAGGGCGCTGCTACCACGGCGAAGTACGTCGATGAGGGCATCGAGGTGATGGTCGTCACGTGCACTGGTGGCGAGCGCGGCGACATCCTCAATCCGGCGATGCAGGACGCTGTCGACACAGAGGGCATTCATGCCGTCCGCGAGCGCGAGATGGCAAAGGCCGCAGAGATTCTCCGGGTC
>JAQCBM010000069.1 GCA_027729865.1 Actinomycetota bacterium | reverse complement strand
AACACCAAGATGGCCGAATAGTCACCGGTCACACCGAGCCCAAGCGCGAAGAGCAAAGGACCTAGAGCCGTTCCTGCGATAGCGGTGCCGGTGACCACACCGCGGATCGCCCCGATGTGAAGGGTGCCGAAGTACCGGGGCAACTCGGTTGCTTCAACTACTCGCATGGCACCTCCCGATCCACCGATCAGCATTCCGAACGCGATCGCGGTCAGGCCCGGTGAGACCTGAGTGCCGAGGACGAGACCACCGGCCAGCATTCCCATTGACGTCGCCAAGACCGCTCGCGGTGAAATGCGGTCCGCTAAGGCACCGATCCCGAGGGTGGCGATGAGGGTCGCGACGGTCTGGGGAATGAAGTTCGCTGCGGCTTGCGCGGGTGTCAACCCGCGTGACCCCAGGAGGTCAATCTGGTGGAAGACCACGGCGGTGGTGAGTGTGCCGGTTGCCACGACACCTAGCGTGACCAGCCAGAAGAAGGGTGTGCGCATGGCTTCACGGCGGGTGACACCCCACACCTCGGGAGCATCGGTCGGTGCATGAAGGTCACCGTCCACGTGCTGACCGAGATCACTCGGACGGTTACGGATGGCGAGGACGGCCATCGGAACGATGACGGCCCAGATGATGAGCCCCTCGATGAGCCACGCATTGCGCCAACCAAATTCGAAGATCAACCGCTCCCCCGCCAACGGGATCATCGTCATGCCCACTCCGCCGGCAGCTGACACGATGCCCATTGCGAGACCGCGTTTGCGGGTAAACCACAAAGCAATGGCCGTGGTGGCAACGAGGCTGAGGGCGCCTTGGCCCATCATCCGAATGCCCACGAATCCCGCGGTGAGTCCAACGATGTTGGTCACCAACGACATCCCGATCAACATCAATCCGAACAGTGCGCCGACGAGCGCCATGATCCGGCGCACGCCGAAGCGATCTACCGCTTGCCCGATCCACGGCAGGGCAAGCGCACCAATGAGTGTGCCAACCAAGTACGCGGTGGACATCTCCGTCCGGGAGATTCCGAGTTCCTCGATCATCGGGTTGACGAAGACCGAAATCCCTACCGTCTGACCCGGACCGGTGAGGGCGAGCGCAACGCTGGCGAAGACGACCATGCGCCAGCCATAGAAGCCTTTGTTCGGTGCAGGGATGAACGACGTTCCAGAGAGGAAACCCACCTGCTATTCGATTCCCTTAGAACGTCGGCCCACCGCGCGCTGCACTTCGCGCTTGGCCTCGCGCTCGGCTATTGCGTGACGCTTGTCGTGACCCTTACGCCCGCGAGCCACGGCAAGTTCCACCTTGGCGTAACCGTCCTTGAAGTAGAGGGATAGCGGCACCAAGGTCACGCCCGTGTCCTTGACCTTGTTGGCGATCCGGCGGATCTCCTCCTTATGAAGCAGGAGCTTGCGGGACCGGCGCGGTTCGTGATTGGTCCAGGTACCGAGGTCGTACTCGGGAATGTGAACCCCCTTGAGCCACACCTCGCCATTGTCGTAGAAACCGTAACCATCCGTGAGCGATGCGCGCCCTGCGCGAAGACTCTTGACTTCGGTCCCGGTCAGCTGAATGCCTGCTTCGTACACGTCTTCAACCGAGTAGTCGTGCCGCGCCTTGCGGTTCTGAGCAATGACCTTCTTTCCTGTCTCACGCGCCATGACGTGCACCGTGCAACTGCTCGTGTTCGATGATGATTTCTGCTTTGCGCTGTTCGGACCAGGCAACCACCATCAAGACCAGCGACGACACAGCCAGTACGAAGGTCCACAGATAGAGGTAGATGTCCATGGCAGCGCCGATGGGCGGGCTTCCTGGAAGATACGTACGCAGCAACGGCAACGCGAACAAGATCGCGCCATTCCAAGTGAGCAGCGCCACTTCGAACTTGCGCCTGTTGGTCACCGTCATCAAGGAAGCGATCAACGCCAGCACCACAACGGAAATGGCCATGAGGATCAAGACGATCGCGAAGGCCTGAGTGGAGAAAGCGCGCTTCAAGGTGAGGTCAGCTAGGGGAAAGTTCCCTAGGCTGGACAGGTCAGCTTTGATGTCCCAGCCGCTTATCGCTCCTTGGACATCGATCGACGATGTCAATTCCCCCGTCGTCTGGTTTATGCCACCCGCTTCTCGCTCGAAAGTCTCAACGGAAAGCGCCATGAACGCTTCATGAGTATCGAACGGATACGCGTAGATTTCGCCCGACGTTCCCACTTGGACTTCAGCGTTACCTACGGGTTCACCTTCGGCGAATCGAAATTCTTCCGATCCGTCTGCTCCGCTCACCGTGACACGAATGCCCTCGTTGAGTCGGCCACCGGAATCTGTGAGAACCGGATTCACCACCACGAAGCGCAACCGGGCGGTCAGCACATTGGTGCGGGCGTCGAAGTCAAACGGCTCAACCGTGACCTCTACATCCACCGCCTGGGCAATCTGCTCCTGTGTTGTCGAGAGTTCCCCTTCCACCTGGTACGCCCGCACCACGAGCGCATACAGCAGGAAGAAGCCGAGAAGCACCACAGCAGCAATCGTCAATCCTCGCCGGGAGACCGGCCGAGGCTTGGGAAGGGCAATGTGAGGCGTACCGGTCACCGCTCGCCTCCTGGGGATGAATCGCTGTGGGGCGGCCCGAACTAGCAGCTAATGGGCGTGCGGGAACCGCCGAACCAACCCCGGGGATCATACGGCTTGCCATTGATGTGGACCTCGAAGTGCAGGTGCGGTCCGGTGGACCAGCCCGTTGATCCCACGGTTCCGATGGTCTGCCCCTTTTCGACTACCTGGCCCACGCTCACCCCGATGGAGTTCATGTGGGCGTAGAACGTCACGAGACCATCACCGTGGGCAACCATCACGGCTTTGCCGTAGGCGCCCCCGTTGGTGATAGTCGCCACCGAGCCGTTATCCGCCGCCACGATGGGGGTTCCGGTAGGTGCGGCGAGATCCCAGCCGGTGTGACATGACTGGCGCTTGAAGATCGGATGGACACGAGGACCGGGGTTGGATGAGGACTTGCCACTCACCGGCATCATGAGTGATCCGGTCGCAGTGAACGCGGGGGCCGCAGCAGCGGGTGGCTCCTCACCACGCGCCTTGGCTTCCTCAGCAGCCTTGCGTGCTGCCTCTTCGGCTTCCTTGCGTCGTCGTTCCTCTTCAGCCGCTGCTCTGCGCGCAGCCGCAGCTATGCGCTGTTGTTCGGCAACGAGATCTTCGTAGCGCTTCTTGACCTTGGACTTGAAAGCTTGCGCCTGGTTTAACGCAGCCTTGCGCTCTCCGCGCAGTTCGCTGACCTTGGCCTGCTTCTCCTTGGCCTTGGTGAGCGCAGCGCGCGCTTTGGCGAGGGCATCCCGCGCAGCTTGCTCTTGGGTATCCGCCTCGATCTTCAGGGCTTCTAGTCGAACGCCCTGCATCACGAGATCGGCTTCGGTCTGCTTGAGGGAGCGTTGCACGCCTGCCTGCATGCGAGAAACAGCATCCACGCTCGCCAGCCGAGCAGTGAAATCACCAGGACTTTGCGAATCGAGAATCACCTCGATCTCAGCAAGCGGGCCGCGGGTGTAGACGGCTCGGACCATGGCGTCCATCTGCCCATGGATGTCTACGAGCTTGTCCTCCACCACCTTCTGCTGGTTGAGCGCTATCTGCAGGGCGGCTCGGGCGCGGGTTGCACGGGCCTGGGCTGCTTCGGCCTCTTCACGTGCTTCGCGTGCTTCTTCAAGTGCAGCCTGGCGGTCAGCGCGGGCAGCTTCCCATCGGGAGTTGACGTCGTTGAAGACGGCGACAGCCTTCTTGACCTTCTTCCCCGCCTTGGCCAAGGCATCCTCAGTGGCCTCGATCTCGGACTCGACTTCGCGCTTTTCGGCCTTGAGCTCGGCGCTGGTCTTGCCACCGTCGCGCTCCGAAGGGACAGGGAACGACGCTTGGGCGGGACCAAGGGGCCCGGTGAGGGAGCTGGCGGTTATCCCCAGGATCGCTGCGATGAGGGCAAGGCGCCTGGCTGGGGGCGCGCCTGAGCGACCTATGCGGGAGGGGACCACCTCGACAGGATAACCCCAGAAGTCACATAAACCTCAGTTGTCACACGCGCAAGTACTTACGCAATGTGAAGAAGGCCGCCAACGAGGCCAGGGCGATACCCGTGAGAAGCAGGATCGGGGCGATCGCGATCACGGCGTCCCAGCCCACGAAGGCCGTGAACTGGAAGGAAGGGGCCAGCACGCCGTCGATCACGAAACTCTTCACCGCGACCAGGCTGATGATGGCCAGACCAGCTCCCAGCGCGGCCGCCACTGCCGCCTCGAGCAGGAACGGCAACTGGATGTAGAAGTTGGAGGCGCCGACCAGACGCATAATGCCCGTCTCGCGCCGCCTGCTGAACGCAGCAACCCGCATCGTGTTGACGATCAGCAACACCGTGACGATCAGCATGATGATGGCAATAAGTAGCGCGATGGCCTGCAAGCCGTTGAGTAATCGGAAGAACTGGTCAAGCACCTTGCGTTGATCGTTCACCTGCTCGATTCCCGGTCTCCCGGCAAACGCAGACGCGACGACGTCGTATTGCGTGGGATCGGCCAACTTCACTCGAAAAGATTCCGGTAGCGCTTCCTCGGTCACGTTCTCGACGATCGGTGAATTCGCGAACTGCTCACGGAACCGTTCGAACGCTTCCGCCTTGGACTCGTAGTAGACCTCTTCGACGAGCGGACGAAGAGACTCTAGATCCGCTCGAATCTGATCGCGCTGCGCATCCGTGACGGCACCGCTGGCGCACGAAGGCGCGTCGCTACCGCGTGAGCACAAGAAGATCGAGACCTCGACCTTGTCATACCAAAAGTCCTGCATCGTGGTGACTTGAGCGCGCACGAGCAGGCTCACACCAAAGAGTGCCAATGAGACGGCGACGGTGATGATGACTGCGAACGTCATGGTGAGGTTACGCCGCAGTCCCGCCCCGACCTCGCTGGTGACGAACGATGCGCGCATTAGCGGGCGTATCCGTAAACACCGCGCGATTGATCGCGCACAACGTGACCGGTTTCAAGTTCGATAACGCGACGGCGCATCTGGTCGACGATCTGCGCATCGTGCGTGGACATGATCACCGTGGTGCCAAGGCGATTGATGCGATCAAGAAGCTTCATGATGCCGATCGAGGTGTTCGGGTCAAGGTTGCCCGTGGGCTCATCTGCGATGAGCAGCATCGGCCTGTTCACGAACGCGCGCGCGATGGCTACGCGCTGTTGCTCACCACCCGAGAGCTCGTCGGGGCGACGTTCCATCTTGTCTTCCAAGCCCACCACTTCGAGGACCTCGGGGACCACCTTGCGAATGTGCGAGCGTGGCTTGCCGATCACCTCGAGAGCAAAAGCCACATTCTCGAAAACACTCTTGTTCGGTAGAAGCCGGAAATCCTGGAAGACAGTTCCGATTTGGCGGCGCAGCGCCGGGATCTTCCAGTTGGACAAGCGGCTCAGTTCTTTGCCCAGAACCCAGACGCTTCCGGTATTCGGGCGCTCCTCCCGCAGGACTAAGCGCAGGAAAGTTGACTTGCCCGAGCCCGAAGGGCCGACGAGGAAGACGAACTCACCCTTTTCTATCTCCAAGGAGACGTCGTCGAGTGCCGGCCGGTTCTGGCTCGGGTACGTCTTGGTCACGTGGTCGAAGAGGATCACATCTGCCTCGCGGTCGGGGGAATCGGGGCCATCGGCAGTCTAAGCACAACAAGCCCCGACTCCGATCAGGACGCGGCCGCCTGTTGCCGGCGCCAGCGGATGCCCGAGGCCACGAAGGCATCGATCTCGCCGTCGAGTACCGCCTGGGTGTTGCCGGTTTCCTCTTCGGTGCGTAGATCCTTGACCATTTGGTAAGGGTGCAGAACGTAGGAACGCATCTGGTTGCCCCACGAGCCAGTCGAATCCCCCTTGAGGGCGTCGATCTTGGCCTGTTCCTCTTGCCGACGACGCTCCAGCAATTTCGCCTGCAAGATTCCCATCGCGGTGGCTTTGTTCTGCAGTTGCGAGCGTTCGTTCTGGCACGAGACGACGATGCCCGAGGGAATGTGCGTGATGCGCACAGCGGAGTCGGTCGTGTTCACGCCCTGTCCACCCGGGCCACTTGATCGGTACACATCGATGCGCAGGTCATCTTCAGGGATGTCCAGACTCTCGGTTTGTGCGACTACGGGAATCACTTCCACACCGGCGAAGGAAGTCTGGCGGCGACCTTGGTTATCGAAAGGTGAGATGCGCACCAACCGATGGGTGCCTTGTTCCACCGACAAAGTCCCATACGCGAAAGGTGCGTTGACCGCGAACGTCGCAGACTTGATTCCAGCTTCCTCCGCATAGGAGGTGTCGTAGACCTCAGTGGGCCAGCCGTGCCGCTCGCAGTACCGCAGGTACATACGCATCAGCATTTCCGCCCAGTCCGCGGCGTCGACGCCACCAGCCTCCGCGCGGATCGTGACGAGTGCCTCGCGTTCGTCGTACTCACCCGACAAGAGGGTGCGAACCTCCAGATCGGAGATGTCCTTCTCAAGAGCTTCAAGTTCCCCGACTGCTTCGGCAAGAGCGGAGTCGTCGTTCTCGGCTTCGGCCAGTTCGAAGAGAACAGGAATGTCTTCAACGCGCGACTTGAGCGCGCTCATCCGTCGCAGCTCACCTTGCAGAAAGGAAAGGCGTGAGGTGACCTTCTGAGCATTGGCCTGGTCATCCCATAGGTCGGGGGCCGACGCTTCCTGCTCAAGTTCGCTGATCTCTGCCTGGGTGGAGGCTGGATCGAAAACCCGTTCCAAGTTAGTCATGGTCACCTGAACGGATGCGATTCGCTCGTCGATTTCCACGGAGGCCACGAGGGGCAAGACTACGGCGCACCGCATTGGCTCAGCCGACGTAGTCCAGTTGGGCTTGTGAAGCGACTGAGATAGTCGCTTCGATCGGCCAGAAAGCGGTTCGTATCGGAGCCTTGATCACCGCCTCCACAGCGCGGTCCGTCGCTATGACCGAGACGATCTCCAGACCCGGGATCTGGGTCGATACTTCGGCGCGTTGCAAGTGCGACATCGTCTTGGTGCGCGCCGTTCCAGGGACCAACGCAGTGGCCGGGGTCGCTCCGTGCAGGTAATAGGCCTCGAGATCGATGGCCTGGACCCCAGCGAGTACGGCGGCATCGGCCCGGGCCTGCAGCGTGGAGCGCTGCACAAACGCGAGCGCGGCATCCGTCGCGACGGACACCGCAATCAGGATCACGGCCATGAAACCCAGACCGAGGAGCATGACGCTGCCGCGCTCATCTCGAACGCTTCGACAATGTCTTCTAGCCTTGCGCATCACACACCTGCCGGTCGGTAGGTGTCGATAACGAACTCCTCACTCGCGGCTATCGGAACGCTGACAAAAGGGGAAAGCGAATCCGGTAGCCACGGCAGTGGCATGTTCCAATCGACTACGGCGCGTACGGTGCCGCCGGGAACGAGACATGACGGCTCGCACTCCAATCGCAGTGCGTGGTGAGGCAGCTCTATGCCACGATCGGCGAAGGCGATGGTGGCCGCTTCGTGCGCGCGCCATTGGCCTGCGTGGATTGCCGTATCTCGGACGAAGACACGTCCAGCTTCACGGACCGCGTGCTGGGCGGCTGCATGCGCGCCGAGTACCTGCGCAAGCGCGACCACGATGTAGCCGATAGGAATCAGAATGCCAACCACCACGACGATGAACTCTGGGACAGCAGCGCCATCGTCGCGTTGCCATCGTGGTCGGAGTTGACGGCCGAGTGTGACCGTCACGAGAACTCCTGAGGCCGGAACCCGGGCACGAGTTCGTTCGTGGATTCGAGTACCGCCCGGCCTGTGACCGTCATGGCAACTGGGCTCAACAACCCCACGAGTGGCATGTCGAGGGTGACGTCGACTGCGGTGACCGCGACCGGACCACTCCGGTCGACCCGCACCACGGCATCCCTGATTGCCGTTCCAGCAATCGATGCATCCAGCAGGCTCAGCGTTCGCTCTCGACCGGCCGCTTGATCGCTGATGGCTGCCAGCCGAGCACCCTCCGATGCGGCTCCGATAGCCACACTGCGCACGTGCAGGAGCAGCGTCAATTGCAACACGGCCAGTGCAACCAAGAGCAGCAACGGAGTCACGAGGGCGAACTCGACAGGTGCGGTCCCCTCGTCCGACCGGAGTCGGGCGAGGATCGACGTCACGGCTGGGAAACCGACGAGATCGCGCGATTCAGGACCTGGGTGAGTTGATCGTCGGCGATCAGCCAGATAGCCGTGACCAATCCGGCCGTCATCACTGTCACGAGGACCCAACCGGGAACGTCACCGCGATCGGATGACAGGTCTTCCAACCACGACGTGACGCGGATATGGAGGTGGTGAGCGATATTCATTGTTCTTCCTTTCGTTGTTTTCTCTTGGCTTCGTTTTCTCTTCGGTTTGATCACGACGTGAGGGCCTGCAATCCGCGCAGTCCGGGGAACAGGGCGATGACCACAACCGTGGGAAGGATCAGAAAAACCACGGGGATGAGCATGACCACGTCCTTTCGACCGGCTTGCTCCATCAACGCCTGCTGCTGAGTGGCCCGCGCATCGCTTGCCTGGGCACGCACAACGCTGACCAAAGGGGTCCCGCGTTCGAGTGAAATGAGAAGTCCGTCCACGAAGCGTTCGACTGATGGCACTCCCATGCGGTCCGATGCCGCGCGCAAGGAAACTTCGATGGGGACACCGGTGGCAACCTCGGATACAACTACGCGAAGTTCATCGGACAGGTCACCGGTCACCATCGAGCACACTCGGTGCAAGGCAGGAACGATGGACTCCCCCGCGGCTACAGCAAACGCCAACAGTTCGGCTACATCGGGAAGTTGT
>JAQCBM010000068.1 GCA_027729865.1 Actinomycetota bacterium | reverse complement strand
TCACGGTCGTGCCATCAGGGAGGGGATAGGTGTACTCACCGGTCCAGGTGCCGATCATGTTCGCCGGCTCAGAAGGCCCGGATGGCGCGCAGGCCACCAGGCCCAGCGCGAGGGCGGCGGCTGAGGTGGCCAGAACGCCACGGGACACGCGACTGCGGGGCATGAGAGTCATGCCCCGCAGTCTGCCAGGTCGGTCGAGTGGCGGCGCGGGTACCGCTCGATCGCTCAGTTCTGCGGCACCTGCCCGTCGACGTAGTAGGCCTTCACCTGCGGCATCACCGGTCGCATCATGAACAGCGGACGACGAAGGCCCTCGGCATTGGGGCCCGGGCGCGTCTTGGCCATCCACTCGCGATACACCTCGCGCGACTTATTCGTATCGACTACAACGTCGCCGTACTTGTCCTCATCGTGGGCCCGCTCAATGCGCACCTTTTGGTGCCAGCAGTGCATGCCGGACCAGGTATCCGGGTGCACCGCGAACGCCAGGTTCTGGTGCACGCCCGGGTCCTCCCAGGTGATGCGTGCGGAGTCGGGGTCATCGCTCACGAACGGCTTGATGCCTTCCTTGTAGCGCAACCGCCAACGGCCGTCCTCGAGCTTGCCGACATTCACCTTGCCGGTGACCCATCGACTACCGGCATCGTCGGTAGTGCGCCAGCGACCCATGTGGTGCGACAGCGCTGAGACGCCCGGCCGAATACCTTCCGTGGCCCAGATACGCGGAACGAAGTAACCGATCTCCGTGGTGACACGCACCATGTCGCCGGTCTGCAAACCCATCCGCTTAGCGTCGACCGGATTCATCCACAGCGGGTGCTTGTTGCTGATCTCGTTCAGGTACTTCGCGTTACCCGAACGTGTGTGGATAAGTGTGGGGAGCCGGAAGGTCGGGACCAACACCATTTCCCCGGACTCCTCATCAAGCTCGTGATGGGAGACGTGCGAGGTGATGTAGCACGGGGTTGCGTACTCACGCCAACCGAAATCGGCCATGGACGGTGAGAACAATTCGAGCTTGCGCGACGGCGTGAGCCAGCCGGCAACCTTCGAACCGTCTTCAAGCTGAACTCCAACCGCACCGGGTTCCCCGACAAGCGGCTTTTGCGTTTCCGGAGTGATCGGCTTTCTCAGCACGCCGTTCTCATCGGGAACTGCACCGTCGAGTTCGGCGTCGGTAAGCGGGCGCTCGTCTTGGCGGTACAAGTCCGTTGCGATCTCGACGGCGCCGTACTTGCGCATGTACTCCAGCGGCGTGAGGCCGAGCTTTTCCGCCTTCTCCGGCAGACCAGGCACCTGGTTGTCGAAGATCCAGCCGTAGTAGTCGTCGACCGTGACCTTCTCCCCCGGACGCCCCGGCGCTTCGAAGTACTTGCGGATGCCGAGTTCGCCGGTTGGGTCGATGCGCCACGAAAGCTCGATCCAGAACTCGGTTTCTTCCCACACCTCACCCGGGTTGGCGTCGCGGGTGTCACCGATTTTTTCGCCCATCTTCTCGAGGGCGACCCGACGAACCGGCTGGCGGAAACCGAGCCACTTGCCGGCGTATTGCTCGTAGGACTGGGTGTCGTGCCGCTCGGTGCTGTGACCGAAGGGGAGGACGTAGTCAGCCCACACGGCCGTTTCGTTCCACGTGGGGGTCATCGCAATGTGGCATCCCACGAGGTCCTCATCCGAGAGCGCTTCGATCCAACTGAACCCATCGGGGTTGGTCCACACGGGGTTGTACACGCGAGAGAAGTACGTGTCGATCTTGCCGCGGCCGTCCATCAGGAAGTGCGGAAGCAGGATCGACAGTTCGTTGGTGGACATCGGGAACTCCGACGGCCAGAGCATTTCGTTCCAGGAGTTGTGACCTCCAGGCATCGACGGGCCGTGCGGAATGAACTTGTTCCACCCGTTGGGGCTCGTGCCACCCTTCTGTCCGACGCTGCCGGTCAAGACGGTGAGGAAGAACAGCGCACGAGCAACAGTCCAGCCACCGAGGTTTCCCGCGGATGCAGCACGCCAGGTGTGCGCAGCAAGCTTGCCGTTGGCGGTGGCGATGATCTTCGCAACCTTCTCAACCTGCGTGACCGGAATGCGGCACTCCTGCGCCGCGAACTCGAACGTGTATTTGGAGTAATCGTCGGTGAGTGCCTTCTTGAAGGCTTCGAAGTCGTTCGACGGTTGATCGGGGTGCAGCTCACTCATATAGGTGGACCAGTTGACCCACCGGTGCATGTAATCCCAGTCGACCTGATCGGTGCGCATCAAGTACGACGCCGTGGCAAGGAGCAGCGCGGCTTCAGTGCCGGGCCATGCCGACACCCACTCGTCTGCATGCGATGCCGTATTGGACAACCGCGGGTCCATCACAACCAACTTCGCGTTTCCGCGCACCTTGGCGTCCATGATGCGCTGGGCATGCGGGTTGAAGTAGTGACCGGACTCCAAATGTGCCGAGATCAACAAAATCACGTTCGCGTTTTGGTGGTCGGGCGATGGGCGGTCGTAGCCACCCCACATCGAGTAGCCGAAGCGTGCACCCGCCGAGCAGATGTTGGTGTGCGTGTTGTTGCCGTCCACGCCCCAGGTCAGCAGAACGCGCTCGATGAAGCCGTCTTCACCATGGCGACCCACGTGGTACATGACCTCGTTGCGACGATCCTCCTGGATCGCCCTGCGGATGCGACCTGCGATGTCGTCGAGGACGTCGTCCCACGACACCCGTGCGAACTGTGCTTCACCGCGCTTACCGGTCCGCTTGAGCGGGTACAGGATCCGCTCGGGATCGCTCGTTTGATTGATCGTTGCTGGACCTTTGGCGCAGTTACGTCCGCGCGAACCCGGGTGCGCCGGGTTGCCTTCGATCTTGACGACCTCTTTGGTCTCCTTGTCGACGAAGGCGAGCAGACCGCATGCGGATTCGCAGTTGAAGCAGGTGGTGGGCACAAGCATGTAGTGCTTTTCCACCTTGCGCGGGTGAGCCTTGGCGTCGTACATGACGACGTCGTCCCACTGGTCCACGGGTGGGTAGTTCGAGACGGTCTCGCGGATGCGCAGGCCGTAGTGCTCGGGACTGTCCGGTCCAACGGGTGAAGCTGCTGGCCGGTGCATGGTCTCCGGATCGCGTGGCGTCATCTCTACCTCTCGACTATCTGCATACGAACTACGACGTTTCTAGGACAGTGGCGGATCTTGCGCGGCCATCACGAACACCCGCTCGTGCAAGACGAGGGCGGGTTGAACGATCAGACCGGCCAGTGCTGCCAAGATGATCTCTCCTCCGAGCGCGGTCGGCAACGCGATGAGTGCGCCGATGACCGTAAGGAAGATCGAGCCGCCCCAGAACTGCAGGCGGTAGCGACCGTGGGTAATGGAATGCGCCGCGATCTGGGCGTTGCGGGTCGAGTGGTTGCCCCCGAACTCCACCGCGGTGATGAGCAGGTGTGCGACCACACCGGCGATCAACGCCCAGGCGAGCCACTGCATCGTTGCCGCGTCGGTGCCGATTGCTGCACCGACAACCAGGAGTGCACCGGCACCCACCATCGCGGCCTGTGCGAGTAGATGCCAGAACAGCACCGGCGACTGCCACAGGTCACGACCCTCGGCCTGCCCGAAGAGGAAGGCTGTGTAGCCCGCCACCATGGCACCCACTGGAATGGCCGGCCAGGCCAGGACGCTCAGCCAGTTCGTGTAATCAGCGAGGTTCAGCAGATCCGCAGCACCGATCAGGAACCACACACCGGCAACTGCCGAGCCCAGTCCAAGGAAGATGCCGCCGATTGCCAGCCAGGAAGTGCGATTGATCTTCCGCGGGTCCAGCAGATAAATGAAGCGCCTGGGCTGCTTCAGATCCCAGATCAAAAGCACGGCGGTGACAAACAAGAACGCCAACGTCAGGAACGGTGCAACCGTGCTGACCAAGGCGCTGGTATCACCCAGCATCAGAACCATCAAGCCGGCGAGCATCAGGGCCCCGGCCGCGATGGACTTGGTCCACAGGTAAGTCCAGACCTTCCAGCCCCACGGGCGCGGGTGGGCCGTATTGAGGGTCAGCCGGGCATTCGTCAGTGGATCGCCGGGAAGTTCCGCAGCGGTCTCCAAACGCAGCGGGTCCGCATTGGCCCACAGGTAGTTGCCATCCACCGGGGCAGCGAGCGGATCGAGCACCGTCTGGTCCGCGCCTACGTAGTAGACGTTGGGTCGCGTGCCCTGCTCGGGCGTGCGGACATTGATCGGCTCGATGCTCAAGAACTTGCTGATACCGCTGGTGGGATCATCGATATCGCCCATCCAGATCGACTCGGTGGGACACACCTGGACGCAGGCCGGCTCAAGACCCTGGTCGATGCGGTGGGCGCAGAAGTTGCACTTGGCCGCGGTGTTGGTGTTCTTGTCGATGTAGATGGCGTCGTACGGACATGCCTGCATGCACATCTTGCAGCCGATGCACAGCTCGTTGTCGAAATCGACGATGCCGTCGTCACGGATGAACAGTGCGTTGGTGGGACATCCCTTCACGCAGGGCGCATTGGTGCAGTGGTTACACCGCATGACGCCCATCTCGCGTGTGGTGGTGGGGTACTCACCCTTGTCTACGTACTTCACCCACGTGCGGAATTGACCGACCGGGATGTCGTGCTCTGTCTTGCACGCAACCGTGCAGGCGTGGCAGCCAATGCAGGTGCGTTGATCTATAGCGAAGCCGTAGCGCACTCAGGTCACTTCTTTCGCACGAGGAAGCGCATAACGCCAGCGTCCTCGCTGGACTCGATGAGTTCGTTTCCGGTCTGCTCAACCCACGCCGGGATATCCGAGCGGGCGCCGTTGTCGGTCGCCTCGATCAGCATGGTCTCCCCGGGTGCGAGCTCTTTGGCTGCCTTGGCAGTCATGAGAACCGGCATCGGGCACGACTGCCCCTTGGCGTCGACGGTGGTTTTGGGATCTGACATGACAGTGCCTTTCGTTTTCGGAAGTGTGTTTGCGGAGGTCCTTAGATAAACAAGCTGATATTCGAGTTGGCCATCTTCTTCAGGGCGGTTGCCGCACCCACTGGATCACCGAGTCCATCGACCATTTGATCGGGTTCGATACCGAGCAGGTCCATGGTCATCTGACACGGCCACATATGAACACCCATGTCCTTCGCCATCTCAAACAGATCCTCCGGTGGCATCAGGTTGTTCTTCTTAGCCACCTTTCGCATCATCCAATGACCCATGCCACCCATTTCCATCTTGGACAGCTTTGCCTTTTTCATGCCCGGTGCGTTCATGCCGGCAAGCATCTTGGTCATGGCGTCATATCCGGTAATTCGGACGTCATCCTTCACCAACGGGAACAGACCCCAGAAGGTGTAGAAGACAGTGACGTCCATGCCGTTGGCGGCGGCGGTGGAACTCAAGATCATGGTCGGCCAGAGCTTGTCGAGGTCACCGCTGAAAGCGATGATCGTCATGGACTCCGGTTCAGTGTTGACATGGTTGTCGGTCATGGGCCCTCCTCAGGACAGTGCCGACGTTAGATGTCCGGACAGCGGTAAGCAAGGCCTTCCGGTGATTTCCCAAAAAAATCGGGGAATTGACCCACTCGGGCCCGTCGACGTATTAGCGTCTGCGCATATGGCTATGTGACTGACTGATGTGAGGGAAGTCGCGCCTACCCCGCCCGCAGGCGAGCACTGGAGGAACGCATGCCTGGAACCATCACCCCCCGCGAGCTCTACGACGAGATCACCAACCAGGAGGTGCCCTTCATCCTGGATGTCCGCAACCAGGATGAATTTGCCACCTGGCAGGTCGAGGGCACCAAGCCCGTGGCGACCAAGAACATGCCCATCTGGATGGCCGTCGAAGGTGTCGAGGATCTCGCCAAGGAGGTGCCCGCCAATTCGGTGGTGGTGTGCGCGCACGGCAACGGCAGCGACCTCCTTCTTGACCTACTCGCCGAAGAGGGTGTGGAAGCGCGCAGCCTGGTTGGTGGCACCGCGGCCTGGGCGGAACTCTTGGTTCCCGAACCGCTCGAGTGTCTACCGGAGGGCGTCATCGGCTGGCAGATCCTGCGCCCAGCCAAGGCGTGCCTGTCCTACATGATCGGCGTGCCGGGCAAAGACGCCATCGTGGTGGACCCGGCTCGCTTCCTCGACTTCTACATCGACCTCGCCGCTAGCGAAGGCATGACCATTACCCACGTCATCGACACACACGTGCATGCCGACCACATCAGTGGCGGACCCGAACTCTCCGAGAAGGTGGGAGCGAAGTACCACTTGCCGCTCGAGGATGCCGGCGGTTCGGTCCCCTTCCCCAATGAGCCGCTCGAGGACGGCACCGAAATCGATCTCGGTGGGCACACGGTTGCCACCTTCGCGATCAAGATGCCCGGGCACACCCCCGGCACCACGTGTGTACACATTCCCGGGCACCTGCTGCTCACCGGCGACACCGTCTTCGTTCGCGGCGTGGGTCGCCCCGACTTGACCGGCAAGGCTGACGAGCTCGCGCGCGAGTTGTACTACACCGTCAACGACAAACTGCGCCCACTCGAATCGAGCACCACGGTGCTGCCTGCCCACTGGTCCACTGCGGATGAAATGGGTGCGGACGGCATGGTCAAGACCACTCTCGGCCAGGTCTTTGAGTCAACGTTGCTCAACGAGGAAGATCTCGTGAAGTTCGTCGAGGAAATTGTGGGCACGTTACCGAGCGCGCCGGACTTCTACGACACCATCCGCGAGGTGAACTCCGGTAAGAAGGTATCCGCCGAGGAAATCGAGACACTGGAGATCGGCAAGAACCAGTGCGCTGCTTCGACCACCGTGTAACACCCACCTGACAACCGCACAAACACCAAGTAAGGTCGTCGGCTATGGACAAGCAGACCGAGATGGAAATCCACGATCTGCACGCCCGGATCTGCAAGGCCATAGCCGACCCCAAGCGGCTGCTCATCATCAACGAGCTTCGCCATGGCCCCATGACCGTCAACGAGATTGCCGATTCGCTGGAGTTGTCACAAAGCAATACCAGCCAGCACCTGGCGATTTTGCGCGATCGCAATGTTGTGCAGGCTGATCGCGAAGGCGCCAACGTCTACTACTCGCTTCGCAGCAAGAAGGTTGTCAAGGCGATCGACTTGTTACGAGAGTTCATGGCCGAGGAACTCACCGGAGCGACCAAGCTGCACAAGGCCGCCGGTCGTCTCACGGCCGCTCGTCGGTAGCCCTCAGCCGCGCCTGGCCCACGGCAGCGGAATCCACGGCACCACTTCCCCGGCTTCCACACCTGAAGCCGGCACCACAGCCCAGCCATCGGCGTGCGCGATCCCCCGCAGCATCGCCGACGACACATGCGAGACCTCACGAAAGCCGCCCAGTTCCCGGCGACCCACCATGAGGCGCGTCAGTTCCTTGCGAGCTGGTGCGATTGCCTGCGCCATGTGTACCTGGGGCAGTTCACGATCAGCACGTCCCAGCCAGGCGTCTACTACGGGCGCGACGAGTGTCACTACCGCCACAAGCGCACTGAGGGGATTCCCCGGCAGCCCCACAACCGGTGTGTTACCGCAACGGGCGAGCATCATCGGATGACCGGGGCGAGCCGCCACGCCATCGACGAGGAACTCGCATCCGCATTCGTCCAAGGCGGTGCGCAGGAAGTCGCGGTGGCCACGCGCTGTCCCGCCGGTCGCAATGACTAGGTCGTGACTCGAAACCCCATCGCGCAACGCGGTAACCAGCGCACGCTGATCATCAGCAACGTTGCGCACCGTCGCCACATCTCCACCAAGCGCCTGGATCCAGCCGGGTAGCTGGATGCCGAGTGCATCGCGCACCTGTCCAGGCCCAGGCACACCTGACGTCACGACTTCGTCCCCCAACACCAAGACGCACACCGACGGAGGGACAAACACTTCGACGTCATCCACCCCGGCGGCCGCGAGGAGTCCCACCAGTGCGGGCGCGAGGGTGTCTCCACGCTGCGCCAATTGATCCCCACGCACGCACTCCTCTCCTGGCGGACGGATGTGCACCTTGCCGGGAATTTCGCCCACGACGGTGTCTCCAACGACGTCGGAAACTTCCCACGGGATAACGGCGGATGCGCCGTCGGGAATGAGCCCACCGGTAGCGATACGCATCGCCTGGCCAGGAACGAGTCGAGTGTCGGCAGGGGTTCCGGTATCGATCGTTCCCACGATGGACCACGGACCCTCACCGGCAACTACCCAGCCATCCATCGCCGCCGTAGCAAAGCCGGGAAGGTCCACCAGCGCTGAAACGTCAGCGGCAAGAGTTCGACCACTCGCGTCACCCAACGGCAAGTGGCACGTACTCCCGGGTCCACGGACAGTAAGCGCGGCCTTGCGCGCGGACCACCAACTGGGCTCACCCATCGAAGTCGCGTGCGAGACGAGCAACGACATCAGCAACGATGGTGGGATCCGCGCCTTGGGCGACTGCGTATCCGAGCAGATAGGTGGTGACTGGCGCCGCCGGGCGTTCGATGGAATGCGCGGCATCCTTGGCCACGTCCAAGATCACATCGATGTTGGTCGGCGCAGACACACCGAGCTCATCGGTCAGCTGCTTGATCCATGTCGCCAATCGCTGTGCCTGCTGCTCGTCCATGCAACTCCCCAGTCATCTCCCGAGTTCCTCTGCTGCGTCGAGGGCGCGCTGGAAGTCCTCGGGTGTATCGATGTCGAGAAGGCTAACGCTCGATGGGAAATGCACGAGGGACGACGCCAGATCTCCGACCAAAGCGTGAAATGCAACTCCATCCCAATCATTGTGCTCTTCAGCGGCCCGCACCAATGCCGCCCGCCGATACACCGCACACAGCCACTGATGTCGACCGCTGGAGTCCTCCGGCACCCAGGCGTCAATCAGTTGGTCAGATCTCTGCGTCCGCCACACATCGACCACTT
>JAQCBM010000067.1 GCA_027729865.1 Actinomycetota bacterium | reverse complement strand
CGAATGGTCGAAGGCCCGCGGGTCGCGCCGTGTCGGCGCTCGTGCCGTCCGACTGCGACCCGATCTCACCGATACCCGGATCTATCGATCACGAAACGCGTCTCGGGCGGCTGAGCGCCGTCTCGCTGACCAGCTCCGCGAGAAGGGTTACCTCGTTCTGGGCGGTCATTGATCGACATTGACGGGGCGCATGCAAGATCCGGGGAGGGGCAGTGTCGGGGTGGTATTCGCGGCCCGGCATCATTCGGCCGCCTCGGGCTTCGGCAATTACGGCCACGACGACCCAAATGCGTCGTCAGCGAAGGCGTGTCCGAGATACGCCTTTGTGCCTGTGAGGCGGGTCAGCCGGTGAGTGCCCGGATGGCGTCGGCGAGTTGTGTCCCGTCGAGCGCCGGATAGCCCGCGGCGATCACCGTGCTCGGGCGAAGTGACTGGGCGGGCCATGCCGCGATGGCGTCTTGAGGAAGCACGTGGAAGGTCCAGTCCGTCGTGATGTCGAGGCCGTGGTGATGACACAGCACGGCGACCTCGGCGTGGCATCGGCGTGCGACCGGTTCGCCGGAGGCGTCACGACACCAGTCGTCTTGGGATGCGTCCCATGCCAACTTGGCGGCCGGAAACTTCCCTCCACAAGGAGACCGAGCAAACGTCGGCTGGCGCTGTCGTTCTGCTCTCGGGTCGGGCGTTCATCACCCGGGTTCCACGCGGTGATGACGTGAACGACGGAGTCACGGACCACCGACGACTCACCGACCGTTACGAGCACGCCTCTCTCTTCGATTGAGACGAGTGTTTTCAGGTAGAGCGCTCCCAAGTTGGGGCTTGTCATGTTCAGACTTTCCGATCGATAGGTCGTGGCTTCAGCGTCATTGCGGCGATTGGCTGTCGACGATCGAGCCGTCAGCTGGGCTGCACCTGACGAAGTGAGCCTGCTGCCGTGAGCGCGAGGAAGTGGTCGGAGAGTCGTCGTGGCGCGGCGCCACCGCGGATCACGAGTCCCAGTTCCATGTTGTTCTGCAGTGCAGCTCCAGTGAGGTTCGCCGAGGTGACAAGAGCGACTCGACCGTCGACAACAACCGCTTTGGCGTGCATCGATGCACCTTGCTGTGGCCGCTGCTTGCCCGGCCACACCCAAAAGGTCACGGTCTGATGGAGTTCGGCGAAGGCGTCTGCGGCGTCCACTGATAGGCGTCCACCGGAGTCCTCTTCGGTCTCGAGGATGAGCCTGACGTCGACACCGCGCTGCGCCGCGTCACGCAGTGCGTTGGAAACGGCGGCCACCTTGTAGGCGGCGTAGCTGACGACGAAGAGTTGGGTTCGTGCCTCGGCGATCAGTTCGACGAGTACCTGAGCGGTCATGCGTACCGGCACATGAGCGCTGGAGGGGCCGGTCCAGGCGATGTCGATTGATTGGCTCGCCCGGAGGGTTGAAGCCACGGCGGTGGCGGAGCGCAGCATCATGGCAACGGTCGCGCCGTCGATCTGGGGAACTTCTTCCCATGCGCTCCAAAGCAGCGTGACGGCGTTGCGGAAGCGTGGGGCGGCGACCAGTCCGATAGCTTGGTGGCGATCGGCGACGGTGGGCTGCCCGACGCTTTCGAGCCGATCGGCGAGCGTGTGGACGTGATTGGCCGGCAGGTCGATGACGAGCTGTTGGGTCTGCTCGACAAGCGCGTTGCGGGCGTCGTTCATCGGTTGGGGAAGTACTCGATGTCGTCACCGCTCAGCGTGCGAGTCAGGACCGCTCGGTCGAGGAAACGGTTGCCGGATTCGCAGCTCGTCTCAGGGACGAACAGGCACGCGTGGCAGGAAGCTCCGTGGAGGGTGGTCTCGTTCTCGTCGGGCAGATGGTCAGCGCAGGTGGGGTCGGTGCTGCACAGGGCCGCCCGGTCGAGGGCCTGTTCGAGGAGTCGACCGAGCACATCGGGCTGGCCGAGGCTGACGAGTCCACCGAGAGTTCCCTCGCTGTCCGGAGCGGCCGTGTAGAGAAGGATCCCCGCCATGGGGGCGCCGAGTGCGCTTGGTTCGCGGCAGTAGATTCGCTCGCGGATTGACGCCGCTGCGTAGCCACATTCGAGAGCGAACTCGTTGATGAGCGCGTGTGAGAGCGAGTGCAGAAGGATGTATCGCTCCCCCGGCCAGCCGGCGGCCGGATCGAGGCTTCTGCGCTGACGCCACCGCTGGTAGGACTGACGGAGGGCTTCGGGCCGTTCCGTTCCAGCGACTGCTGCTTCCCATGTTGTGACTGCGTCCTCAGGGAGGCGGAGGAAGAGTCCTTCACCGCGGGTCTCAGCGGCGGGTAGCCACTTGGGGCGCTGACGCGACAGGGGCACTGTCTGGGCGGGCGCTTGATCGCCGGCTACGCCGGAGTCGGGTCCATCGAGGCGGGTGAAGCCGGTGAGTGCAACAACTTCGCGGAGCCGTTCGGCGAGCACGGTTGGGGTGAGGCGCCCCGCGAAACCGGATGGTGCGGCGACGGCCTTCAGTTGGAAGTCGTTGTTCGCTGGAGCGGTGTCTGGGTTGGTGAGCACCTGCCACTCGGGGCTGAGGAGATCGAGGTCAACTTCGCTGCCCTCCCCGCCGTCTCGACGGAGCTCGATCTCTGCCCATACGTCGGCGACCGGGAATGCAGCCAAGGGACGCAGTTCGTCGGCCATCGCCAGCATCGGGCCGACCATCTCGAGGTTGGGGATGGTACGGAGTTTGGCGATGTGTTCCGCGACGAGCTGTCCGAGTGGGTCAGCGGCTGCGGGTATCGACAGTGCTGATCTGGTGACGGCGAACCAGGCATTCGACGCTCCGAGCAGGAGAGCCACCGTCTGGTTGGGACAGGTTCCCTTCATCTCTCGGAGGTGCGGCATTCGCCCGCGACACTTCGGCAGCACCTTGTCGGACTCAGGGCCGAAGGCGGAGCCGAGGAAGTTCTCGGCCATGCAGCTCTTGCAGCGAACCCCGATGTTGGTCGACCGTGTTCCTTCGCCGACGTCGAACACCTCGAGCAGCGGGTTCGACGGACAGGTTCCGCCTCTGTGGCAGAACTCATCCCACGGGAACTCGTCGAGGTGTCCGTCCGGGCAGGCAACGACGAAACGTGCCGGCATCGCGGTGGGTGGCTTGCCGTTCTGTGCGCACTTGTGGACGTAGCGGGCCTGGTGAGGCTTACTGGCCGGAAGGTCGAGTTCGAACAGCTTCGAATCAACGGTGCTGAGCAGGTTGCAGCGACTGCAACGCAACCACCGTGGGAACGGCACCACGGGCACCCCGGCGAACGCCCACGACTCGAAGACGTTGCGCGTCTCGGGTTCCCATGGTGCACCGCGTAGTTCCGCTACTTGTGCGCCCACGTGCTTGTCCTGTCGGACGGCTTTCAGGAGTCGGTCTTCACGGACGATGGTCTGCTTGGTCTCGTCCCAGTCGTCGAGTCCGGCGACGATGACGGTGAAGTTCGGCAGGTCGACTGTGGCACCGACCCCATAGGTGTACATCATCTGCGATGGGCGGATGCCGCCCACTCGCTTCGCGACTGGCTTCTCGGCCATCAGCCTGCCCTCTCCGTGTTGTCCTGCTCGGAGTCGGGCGCCTCGCCGATCTCGAGGTCCTCGTCGGCATCGACCACCTTCACCCCCGCCTCACCCTTTCCGAGTTCGTAACGGGGCGCTGACGCGATACTGGCGTCCCACGGGTCGATGAGGAGGTTCACCGTTGGTTCCGTCTCGCGTAGGGACCAGGCGCACGTGAACAAGTCCCACTTGGAGATGCCGGGCACCTCGAGCAGATTCACAATCCCTTGTCCCGGGTCGTCCTGGTAACCGAGTAGCGCTGCGGGACGTTGCTGTTCGGTTCGCCAATGGTCAACGCGTTTGGTGAGGAGGTTCCGGACGTGGTCGCCTGCGGCCGGATCAGAGGTGACGCTTTCGGCTCGTTCGGCGATGAGATCGATGAGTTGTGTGACGCCCACCGAGGCGAGGTCAACTTTCTGGGCCCCTCCGTTCGGGTTCCATGCCGGATCGATGCCTCGGTGGCGGGCGAGGGCGACAAACACTGCCGTGAGACCACGGTCGAGTGCCCTCGGGGAGAAGGGGGTAACGGACAGAGCTTCCACTTGTCGATAGAAGGTGGAGTGGTAGTGCTCGAACGTCTCGTAGTGCGACAGGTCTCGCGGACGGGCCCAGTTGTAGATGGTGACAACGAGGCCGGGCCCTTCCTTGTCGCGCCCGACACGCGATGTCGCCTGGATGTACTCCGACGTTGTCTTGGGTTGACCGACAGCCACCATGAGACCGAGTCGGCTGACGTCGACGCCGACGGAGATCATGTTCGTCGCGAGGAGCACGTCGATGGGCCGCTTGCCCTTCGTCTGGGCAGGGTCGAATGTTTGTTTCAGCCGGTCGAGGACGTCTTTGATCTCACTTGAGCCGACGCGACTGGTGAGTTCCTGCACTTCCCAAAGGCGGCGCTTGCCGAGGCCTCGACGGTTGGCCTTGCGAATGTTGTAGTTGACCTCGTCATCAACCAGACGGCGCATGCCAGCGAGTTCCCGTAGGGCGGAGAAGTACCCGACCAGTGTCATCCACGGGTCGGCCGCTGTTCCGTAGCGATCCATCAGACGCTGGGAAGCTGCGAGCAGCGTGCTGAAGACCCGAACTTCGGTCGACTTGAGTCGAAGGCCGGTGGCGCTGATGCCGAGGTAACGGCGCCCGGGCCGAATGTCGGTGGGGCGCTCCTTGGCGAAGAACGAGTCGGACACGTCGAGCACCGGCGGGGGGAACACCTCGAGGCGCCGGTTGAACAGCGCGTGGGCTTGTTCTTTGGCGCGTCGCACCGTTGCGGTTGAGGCGATGACCTTCGGGCGAACCTTGGCCCCGTCGACGGTCCATGTGGCGAGTTCGTCGATTGCCGTCTCGTACAGACCCACGAGGGTGCCGAGCGGACCGCTGATGAGGTGCAGTTCGTCCTGGATGATGAGGTCGGGTGGCCGCAGCGGAGTCACGTCGACCGTCTTGGCCGCCGGAAGATTTCCGCGCTTGTTGTGAGAGTCGGCCTCTGGGCGCTGCCGGTCAAGGATGTCGAGATCGGGGGATCGGTAACCGTGACGTTCGCATCGGCGGTGCACGTCGCCGAACAGCATGTGCAGCGGACCGCGCCATGGCAACTGGGCGAACTTGTCAGCTGTGGAGATCACGAACGATGGCAACAGTCGGTACAGCTCTTCGTCGACTGTGACGACCGGCAGACCTTCTGCGGGGGACTTCGCTGCGGTGAACTCGCAACTACCGAACTCGTCGCCGCAGAACAACAGCGTGCGCCACCGGTCGGTATCGACTTTGGCGTCGCGGGAGGCGTCGAGCCGCGTCCCGCACCATGGGCAGGCGACCAGTTGCACGGGGCTGGAGCCCCCGCCGCGTCGGCCACCTTGTCGGGCATCTTCGATGGCGAATGCAGCGTCGCGCACTCGGTTCGGTGTCACGTTGGCCCCGACCCACATTCCGAGTCGGAACGGTTCACTCCCCCAACGTTCATCGCCTGTGACCAGTTCGCGTCGTCGGACTTCACACGCGCAGATGAGGGCGGCTGCTCGTTCGAACTGCTGGGCTGTCAGCAACCTCAGCGTGTAGCGCATCAGAACTGCAACCCCGGCTCCAGAGCCGTCACGTCCCGCTATGACCCCCTGGAGTCTCCTGATACCGAGCGTGTAGGCCGTGAGGCCGAGGTACGCCTCGGTCTTTCCGCCGCCGGTGGGAAAGAACAACAGGTCGACGAGGCCCGGCGTGGGGCTGCGGTCTGGATGTCTGGGGTCGGTGAGTGACGGAAGATTGAGCAGCAAGAATGCCAGCTGGAACGGTCGCCATGACCGGTTGACCGGCTCATCGACGTGGGCGAGTGCGGTTGACAGATCTTCTGCGGGATCGTTGCGGCGCCGGTCGGACGCGAGCGTGTGGACGCGCTGTTGCCACATCGAATGGTTGGCGAACCGGAATGCCTCGGCTGCGTCGGTTTCCACGCCACCGGAGGAAGCGAGGAGAGCGATGCCATCTCTCAGTCGGCCTGCGGCGGTGCGCGCGTCGAGCAATGCCACGCCGGCGGCGTCCCGGTGCGCGGCGAGTCCATCGACGCCAGCGTCGACCCGGGCCTGCTGCTCGTCGAGCCACACCTCATAGGCGTCAACCAACGGCGTCACCGCCGCCACCAACTCATTACCTGGTAGCGATGCCAAAGCGCTCATGTCGAGGGTGACCTTGGCCAGCAATGCCGCAACGGCCGGGCTGAGGGTCGGGTCATCTGGGCCGGGGGCTTCGGTGACCGGCACCTCGTGGACCGGAATGGATGTGGTCTCGACCCGTACGGCACGTGTCGGGTCGAGTGGGGACTGCACCACCTGCGTTGCGACACCGTGGCCGACTGCGAACTCGACCAGATTCCGATATTGGAGATCGAGAAGAGCGAGTTCGTCGACTTCGCCGTCGAGCTTTCTTGGCTCGAGAACGGCATCACGTCCGCAGAACACCGGAGAGCCATCGACTGACTCGACTGCCAACCCAGCTTGGAACAACCAGGCTTGGTCCTTGTTCTGCTCGGGTGATTCCTGGTCGTTCACGAGGAACAACGTGACCAGCCAGCCGTGCGCCAACCGAGTTGCTCGCCCTCGCACAATCACCTCTGGCTGATCGGCCACAGGAACGAACGGGCCTAACTCGCCCTCGAGAACGGGCACCGTTACCGCACCAGACATCGGGTAGCGCTGCCACACCGGCTTCGAGTCGTTGCCCTCGCCCTCAGCGGTCTCTTTCAGGTACCGGCCCCACGTCGCCGTCACCCGCACCGACGCGCACTCATCGACGAGTGTGCACGACAGCCCGATGCTGGACGGGAACAGATCAGCTGCCGAGGTGGCAGTCGTATCGTCGGTGGAGCTGTCGTCTGAAGCCTCGCCGGCACCATCGACCTGCTCCGAGCGTGCCTTGCGCTCCGGGGGTAGAGCCACAGTCTTGCGCGGCGCCACCATCCCCGTGATGTACCGCTCGCGCACACGCCCGCGACCCGGCAGCGTCTCGTGCTCGCCACCGGCAGGACCAAGCAGGTCACCCACCACCAACTGCTCGAGATCGTTACGCCGCTCCGCCGGCAGGGGTGCCGGCTCGAACGCCTGCACCGGCAACTGATCGGCGTCGCTCGAACTGCTCACTCGTCATCCCCCATGTCGTCGGACTCATCCTCGTCATCACCGAACAAGCTCGGCGCGGAGGACTTCATCGCAGCCGACTTCTTGCTGGCGGAGTTCTTCGCAGCGCCCTTTGCTGGAGCGGCGTGCAAACCAGCGGCGACTTCCGCTTCGTAACGCTCCTTGTTCAGCTCCAACAGCCGCTCAAGAATCTCCTGAGTAACGGCCGGGTTGAACGTGAAGCGAACCCCCTGACCGCGTACCGGATGGAAGTCATGTTCCATTTCAAGGTCGTTCCAGCCATACGCATCACAGACTGCGCTATCCAAAGCGACGTGGCAACCTCGAAGCCTCCCAATCACATCTGAGGTCTCAGCAGGATCATGGACACGGTTATAGGTCTTTGTGACTCCCTCGTTTGCGGCCACCATGATCTCACTCCGCACCCGGTCAAGTTCTGCAGCAGCACTAGCTACCGCTTCTGAGGCTGCGGGAAATACAAAGTGGTGCAACACATCGGATGGTGAGTAGTTGATACCCGTACCAAGCGTTGACGTGTACCGGTGCATCCAGCGCCAGTGGACACCACTACTTAGAACGCCGAAAGCGTCATCATCATCTCTAGTTACTACGATTACCTTCTCGTTGATGACCTGATTCGGCTTGATCCAAACGGGCACTGCGTACTTACTCACTCTCGGCAACGCTATGACCCGCAGCAAATCTCGAATCGACTCATAAAGATCAACTCGCTCGTTCCAGTATCGCCACCATTGGTCAACCATCTTCGGGTACTTGACACGATCCTTCGTCATTCGGTCTGGCTTGACATGTGCCGCCACGTGACTCCAAGCGCCCCTAAAACTCGCTGCGCGGTCTTCAGGCCAGTCGAAAAAGTTGATGGCCCATGTGCTTGTCTCCATTGTTGGGGACGTGGCCAAGTCCTCGCCAGAGATGAATGGCAGTACAACATCGACTGATGCCGGTTCGCTGGCAATCAACTGTTGAGCCTCGTCAGCGGTCAGCAGGAAACCCTGCCCAAGTAGAATCGAACCCTGCGACGCCATCCCCAAGTTTGACGACAAGGGCTGCTTGCGCCAGCCAGACCTCGAGCCAGGCCACAAGGTCTCGTCGATGCTCGGTACCGCTTCCCCATCGATGAACCTCTTCCCTGACCAATCAACTGATGTCAGCCAGACCTTCGCGATCTCAACTGCCGCCCGACCAGGCCACGGCGTCGAGGAGATCGCTCGGTGAATGACCCAGCCCTCGTCGACAATCTGGGCTAGTCCCACTTCACTGGTGTCTCCTTGCGCAATGGTATTGGTCGCAAGGAATCCGACTGATTGCGCCACATGGGTCGCCCGCAGGAAGAAGTATGCGACCAAATCCGCGTTGCCCGTCACCCCACCGGCTACAACTCGTACTAGGTGTTCGCGCAGATTTGATCCTGCGGCTCCGCTGATCTTTTTTCCGCCGATGAATGGCGGGTTGCCGATCATGGCGTCGAATCCTGATTGCTCCCGATCGACGAACACCTCGGGGAACTCGAGCGGCCAGTGAAGGCACGAGCGCACGGGAGCTGTCTCAGGGCGTTGTGCGTTGAGCCACTCAGCTGCGGCGTCGCGCAGCTGAGTGATCGCCGTTGCGCGCTGCACGGATTCCCCCGATGTGCGGAGCACTGCGCTCACCTTCTCGGCAGCGCTGAGCAGGCGGGCATCGAGGGCGGAGCTCTTCTGGGTGGCGGTGGCGACGTGGGCAGCGACGACGAGGTCGGCGACGGAGCGCAGTGCTTCGAGATCCGCGTCGGCCTCGGCGGTGAGGCGGGCCTTGTCGTCGGCGTCGCGGATGGTGATGACCCGGATGGCCGC
>JAQCBM010000066.1 GCA_027729865.1 Actinomycetota bacterium | reverse complement strand
GGCTGACTTCCTTGCCGAATACGAGGACAACCGCACGCCGAACCCGTGCTTGCGCTGCAACGAGCACATCAAGTTCCGGGCTGTTCTTGACCGCGCCTTGGCTTTGGGATTCGATGCGGTCGCCACAGGTCATTACGCACGGATCGTCCATGGGTCATCGGGACCTGAGCTCCATCGCGCAGTGGATCCGGACAAGGATCAGTCCTACGTCCTCGCGGTCATCGAACGCGACCTTTTGAAGCACTGCCTGTTCCCCCTAGGCGACAGCGTCAAGACCGAGGTGCGAGCTGAGGCACAGGCCCGGGGTCTGAGGACAGCAAGTAAGCCGGACAGCCACGACATTTGCTTTATTCCCGACGGCGACACCCAAGGCTTCTTGACTCGAACGATCGGCGAGAAGCCGGGCTCGATTGTGGATGTTGCCTCGGGACAAACGGTCGGGCAACATCAAGGCACCTTCACCGTCACGATCGGTCAGCGACGCGGCCTCGACCTTCGGATTCCAGGGGAGGATGGTCGTCCCCGTTACGTGGTGGACGTAGACCCCAAGACCGACACCGTCTACGTCGGATCACCCGAACTGCTCGATGTGATCGCGATGGAAGCCGATCACGTGATCTGGTGCGCCAATGCCCTTGGCGAGGAATGGTGTGAGGTGACGGCTCAGGTCAGGGCTCACCATGCCGGGGTTCCGGCGCAGGCGCGCCTTGTAGAAGGGCACATGTCGGTTCAACTGCACGAACCGATCCGTGGATTGGCCACGGGGCAGAACGTCGCGGTCTATCGCAACACTCACGTACTGGGGTCTGGTCGAATCGTGTCGACGGTACGCGCCAGTGCTCCGGTGCGCGCGTGAATCGCCTCGCCTGGCCGTATCCGGCCATCCCCACGGGCGTGGGCTCGATGCCGGGAACCGATGCCCGTGAGGCGACCGCGATCGTGGTCGGTGAATTGGGCTCCTTTCCGCATGTGGTGGAACTGCCCGCGCGTGGACCGGGCGCCGATCCAGTGGGGCGAACCGCGAGTCTTCTTGCCGGAGTGGATCGAGCGTTCGAGGTTGAGACCACGGTCACAGGGTGGCGCGTCGGTCACACCGGACAGGCGGTACTGCGCCGGGCGCGCGCGTGGTTGTCGCAGGACCTGGAGGTTCTCGAGGAATCCGCAGGCTCGCACCGCGGACCGGTAAAGATTCAAGTGGTGGGGCCGCTCACCTTGGCCGCCCGCATCGAGGACCCTGCCGGGGAGTCTTTGTTGCGGGATTCGGGTGCGGTGGCCGAGCTTGCGTTCGCCTGCGCCACCGCGTTCACCGATCTGATCAGCCGGATGAATCGCGCGTTCCCACACGCAGATGTGGTCGTTCAGTTGAGCGAACCCGATGTTCCGGCGGTCGTGGCCGGTCGGGTGCGCACCAGCAGTGGCCGCCTCACCTACCGCAGCGTGGAACCGGCAGTCGTGCAAGGTCATCTCACAACGGTGCTGGCTGCCATCACGGCCGCCGGTGCTCTCGCGGGAGTGCGGTGCGCTGCTTCACAACCACCAGTCCAGATGTTCATCGATGCCGGTGCACAGTTCGTGGCGATAGATCTCGACCGGGAACTTCCATCTGATGAGGCGTTACCGAGGGCATGGGAAAGCGGTGTGGGGCTGATGCTCGGTTGCGTGCCGCATGTCTCACTTGACGACCTCGTCATGGGTGATCGAGAGGCGAGTGCGATGTTGCGGACCTTCATGGACAACTGGGGATTTGGCGACGTGCCCGCGAATGTCGCGCTGACACCGAGCGGCGGGTTGGCGAATGTGATTCCTGCTCAGGCGCGCGTTGCCATCGAGCGGTGTGTGCGTATCGGGTCGATCGTTCGTGACGAGCACCCGGAGGTGGTAGGTGGCTGACAAGAAAGGCGGTGTGAGTGCTGCCTCGCGGGAACGTTGGGAGGAGTTGGTCGATGCAATCAACGCTGCCCGAACGGCCTACTACCAACACGAACGTCCCACTATCTCCGATAAGGAGTACGACACTCTCTACCGTGAACTCGAGGAACTCGAGCGCGCACATCCGGAGTTGGCGAGCGGGGAGTCGCCCACGCAGACGGTGGGTGGACAGCGGTCGGAGATGTTCGAACCTGTCCAACACCTTGTCCGGCTGTACTCCTTGGACAACGCATTCGACGAGGAAGAACTAGCGGCCTGGTTCGATCGGATCCAGCGCAGTCTCGGATTGATTCCGCGTCTGCTTTGTGAAGTGAAGATCGACGGGCTCGCGGTTGATCTCGTCTACCGAGATGGTGTGTTGGTATCGGTCGCCACGCGAGGTGACGGAGTCACGGGCGAAGACATCACGTACAACGCGCAGTTCATCGAAGCTATTCCTGAACGTCTCACCGCGAAGAAGCCTCCGGCCCTCCTCGAAGTACGCGGTGAGGTATTCCTGTCCACGGCCAACTTCAACGCCGTCAACGACGAGCAGATGGCAGCCGGCTCTACTCCGTTCGCCAATCCACGCAACGCTGCATCGGGAACCATCCGGCAGCGCATGGACAAGAGAGTCGAGGAATTGGCCGCAGCGCGAACAGCATCGGGCACCCGCGCGGAGGCGCGCGTTGAGCGCCTTGAGCGAGAGTATGCGCTGGCCGTGGGTCGCCTCTCTGCACTCGGTTTCACTGCACATGGTGTGGGTGCGCGCGAAGGGATCGACGTCGCCTCGCAAAGTGAGGTCTACTCCCTGCTCGACACCATGGGAATTCCTGTGAGCAGTCGCATGGCCGTTCACGATTCCGTGGAGGGCGTGCGCGAGTACGTGGCCTATTACTCCGAGCACCGACACGACGTGGAGCACGAGATCGACGGCGTGGTCATCAAGGTCGATGATTTCGCCCTGCAAAGTGAACTAGGGGAGACCTCCCGCGCCCCCCGCTGGGCAATCGCCTACAAGTATCCGCCGGAAGTGGTCCGTACGCGTCTGCTCGACATTGCGGTCAACGTGGGTCGAACCGGACGCGTGACGCCCTTCGCTGTCATGGATCCGGTTCTGGTGGCTGGCTCCACAGTGTCGATGGCCACGTTGCACAACCAATATGAGGTGGAGCGCAAGGGAGTGCTCATCGGTGACATGGTGTTCCTGCGCAAGGCCGGCGACGTCATCCCGGAAGTGATCGGTCCCGTGGTCGAAGCGCGCACCGGTGACGAGCGCCCCTTTGTTATGCCCACGACGTGTCCTGAATGCGGCACGAAACTCAAGCCGGAGAAGGAGGGGGACAAGGACATTCGATGCCCGAATGCCGTGTCCTGCCCTGCGCAACTGCGCGAGCGTCTCTTCCATGTCGCGTCACGAGGCGCATTGGACATCGAAGGATTGGGGTACAAGGCAGCCGTCGCATTACTGGACTGTGGCGTTGTCCAGAACATGGGTGATCTGTTCCTCATCAATGCCGAGTCACTTCTCACATGCCCCTTCTTCACTCGGGAAGCGGGCAAAGGCGAGGAAGGTCCGCAACTCACCGAAAACGCGAAGACGATGCTGGCGAATCTTGAGTTGGCGAAGGTCAAGCCCTTGTGGCGAATGCTCGTCGCCCTATCCATTCGTCACGTGGGGCCCACGGCTGCGCAAGCCCTTGCCCGCGAGTTCGGGTCCATCGAGGCGATCGCGTCCGCTGATCTTGATCGATTGGCCGAGGTGGAAGGCGTAGGACAGGTCATCGCCGAGGCCGTGGTCGAGTGGTTCGACCAGCAGTGGCATCGGGAGATCATCGATAAATGGCAGCGTGGCGGGGTTCGCCTTGTCGACGAGGTGCCGGACGAGGGCACGTTGGAGTCGCAGACCCTCGCAGGGGTGACCCTCGTGATCACCGGATCGATTCCCGGGTACACGCGCGATGCCGCCTCTGCTGCAGCCACTGCGCGTGGTGCGAAGGTTGCTGGCTCGGTCTCGAAGAAGACATCTGCACTGGTGGCGGGCGAAAGTTCTGGTTCGAAACTGGACAAAGCGGAGTCACTCGGAGTTCCGATAATCCCGGCACAGTCGTTCGATGTGCTCCTGGAGCAGGGGTTGGATGCGGTACTGAAAGGATGAGGCCATGGCACAGATCTCTCGCGAGGAAGTCCAGCACCTCGCTCACCTGGCCCGATTGGAATTGACCGACGAAGAAACCGCCCACTACGCCGAGCAACTCTCGGCGATCGTGGATGCGGTGGCTCGGGTCTCTGACGTGGCAGCGCAGGACATCCCTCCCACCTCGCACCCCATTCCGGTGACCAATGTGTTTCGCGAGGATGTAGCGAAGCCTGGTTTGCCGCGTGATGAGGTGGCAGCGGCTGCACCGTCGTGGGAAGACGATCGTTTCAAGGTGCCGCGCATCTTGGGTGAGGACTGACATGGCACCGGTGATGGATGGTGATCTGGTGCGTCAAGATGCGGCCACTTTGGCGTCGGCGATGCAGGCTGGGGAAGTGTCATCCGCCGAGATCACTCAGGCGTGTTTGGACCGAATCGACGCCGTGGACGGTGAAGTTCACGCCTTTTTGTACGTCGACAAAGACGCCGCGCTCGCAAGCGCGCGGGTAGTTGACGAGCAGCGGGCCTCGTGTGCGCAACTAGGTCCGCTGGCAGGGGTGCCGTTGGCACTCAAGGACGTATTGACCATGCGAGGTGTGCCGACCACCTGCGGGTCGCGCATACTCGAGGGATGGCGTCCTCCGTATGACTCCACCGTCGTGGAGCGTCTTCGCGAGGCCGGGGTGGTGATCCTCGGCAAGACGAATATGGACGAGTTCGCCATGGGATCTTCTACCGAACACAGTGCGTACGGGCCAACGCGTAACCCGTGGGACCTCGAGCGGATTCCCGGTGGCTCCGGTGGTGGTTCGGCGGCCGCATTGGCGGCATTCGAAGCACCGCTTGCGATCGGCACGGATACCGGCGGATCTATTCGTCAGCCCGCCGCGGTCACCGGAACTGTGGGTGTCAAACCTACGTACGGTGGCGTCTCTCGGTACGGGCTTGTCGCTTTGGCTTCATCGCTGGACCAGGCGGGTCCGTGCGCGCGCACGGTGATGGATGCTGCGCTGTTGCATCAAGCGATCGCTGGTCACGATCCTCGCGACTCCACATCGATCAATGCCCCGGTTCCGGATGTTGTGGCGGCAGCCAGAAATGCCGACATCCGAGGGATGAAAATCGGTCTGGTTCGCGAACTCGGTGGCGAGGGCTACCAGGACGGTGTCCGTCAGCGTTTCGACGAGGCTGTGACGGTCTTGACCGATCTCGGCGCAGAGGTGGTGGAAGTGTCGTGCCCCAACTTCGAGTACGCCCTGGCGGCCTACTACCTCATCTTGCCCTCGGAGGCATCGAGCAACCTGGCTCGATTCGACGGCATGCGCTACGGCCTGCGCGTTGGTGATGACGATCAGGCGTCGGTCGAAGAAGTCATGTCACAGACTCGTGAAGCTGGATTCGGCGCGGAGGTCAAGCGTCGAATCATGCTCGGCACCTACGCACTGTCCAGCGGCTATTACGACGCTTACTACGGACAGGCACAGAAGGTGCGCACCCTGATCTCGCGCGACTTCGCGGCCGCCTTCGATCAAGCCGATGTCCTCATTTCACCCACGGCACCCACCACAGCTTTTCGAATCGGAGAGAAGGTGGACGATCCGCTCGCGATGTACCTCAACGACATCGCAACGATCCCGGTGAACCTCGCTGGCAACTGCGCAATGTCCGTTCCGATCGGACTTGCGCCGGAGGATGGCCTTCCGGTTGGTCTGCAGATCATGGCCCCCGCGCTGGCCGATGATCGGTTGTACCGCGCAGGTTCCGCACTCGAGCAGGCGCTCGTGGACAAGTGGGGACACGAATTGATCGAGGAGGTTCCGGCGCTATGAGTTCCACCACGAATACCCGCATGGCCTTCGATCAAGCACTTGAGCGTTTCGAGCCCGTTCTCGGACTCGAAACACACGTAGAACTCGGAACCGCTTCGAAGATGTTCTGCTCGTGCGCAACCGAGTTCGGCCAAGACCCGAACACCCAGGTGTGTCCGGTCTGTTTGGGACTGCCGGGTTCTTTGCCTGTTGTGAACGCCGTGGCGGTGGAGTCCACGATTCGGATGGGGCTCGCACTGCACTGCGATATCGCCTCATGGTGTCGTTTCGCGCGCAAGAACTATTTCTATCCGGACATGCCGAAGGATTACCAGGTCAGCCAGTACGACGAGCCGTTGTGCACAAACGGCTATCTGGACGTGACCGTTGCGACCGACGATGGACCGCGCGAGTTCCGGGTGGAGATCGAGCGCGTGCACATGGAGGAGGACACCGGCAAGCTCACCCACGCCGGTGGCGACACCGGGCGCATCCACGGTGCGGACTATTCCCTCGTGGATTACAACCGCGCGGGAATCCCGCTCATCGAGATCGTCACCAAGCCGATCGTTGGAACCGGTGCACTGGCTCCATTGGTTGCTCGCGCTTACGTAACCGAACTTCGTGATCTGATGCGCTCCCTGGGGGTTTCGGATGTGCGGATGGACCAAGGGTCGCTGCGGTGCGACGTAAACGTGTCATTGGCACCGGCTGGTGAACCGTGGGGGACGCGCTCGGAGACCAAGAACGTGAACTCATTGCGTTCGGTCGAACGCGCCGTGCGCTCTGAGATCGAGCGCCAGGCGGCTGTGCTGGCCGATGGCGGTCGAGTCATCCAGGAAACACGTCATTTCCATGAGGACACCGGTGAAACCACACCTGGTCGGTCAAAGGAGCACGCCGAGGATTACCGGTACTTCCCCGAGCCGGATCTGGTACCGGTGGCACCGAGTGCGGAATGGGTCGAGGAATTGCGCGGCACCTTGCCGGAGGTACCGTCGGTCCGCCGCGCACGGCTGCAAGAGCAGTGGGGCATCAGCGATCTGGAGATGCAGACCCTCGTCAACGCAGAAGCCCTCGATCTCGTCGAAGAGACGATTGCGGCGGGTGTGGATCAGGCGGCCGCTCGCAAGTGGTGGACCGGTGAGTTCACGCGGATGGCTAATGAACAGGGCGTTGCGCTGGCCGATCTCGGCATAACGTCCTCCCACATCTCGCGGGTGGAATCGCTGATCGCTGATGGTTCGCTCACCGACAAATTGGCTCGGCAGGTGTTTGAAGGCGTGGTGGCCGGTGAGGGAGATGTCGATGCCGTCATCGCCGGTCGGGGTCTGGTGGTGGTGGGGGACGACTCCACCTTGTTGGCTGCGATCGAAACTGCACTCGCCGAGCAACCGGATGTGGCGGAGAAGATCCGCGGCGGCAAAGTGCAGGCTGCCGGCGCGATAGTCGGTGCAGTGATGAAAGCCACCAAGGGTCAGGCCGATGCAGCGAAGGTGCGCGCCTTACTGCTCGCCCACCTGGGAGTCGAGGGTTAGCGAGCGTGACCGCTGACCTGGTACTCGTACCGGAGTTGCTGGCACCGGGTGACCTCGCCAATAGCGCAACCTATGCGCCCGGCGTATTCCCGGATGAAGGCATACGAGAGCGTGTCGGATTCTTCGTACCGGACTACATCGACAACCCCAACCCGGAGTGGATGACTCGCTTTCCACACCTGCAGGCGGTGCAACTTCCCACGGTTGGTTTCGATGCAGCGTTGGCCCACTTACCCACCGGTGTCACGTTGTGCAATGCGGCCGGGGTGCACGAGCAGAGCACCGCTGAGTTGACGGTCGGCTTGATCATCGCGAAGTGGCGAGGCCTCGATCGAGCCGCGCGCGACATGGCCGAGGGCACCTGGGACCACCGGCGGGGACGATCGCTGCAGGAAGCGAAGGTGCTCATCATCGGTGCTGGTGGGGTCGGAAGCCGCATCGAGAACGCCCTAGCGCCGCTGGGCGCTCGCACCCAGTTGGTGGGGCGTGCTCGCCGTGAACGCGTAGCGGGGGTCGATGAACTTCCTGAACTGATGGGCGATGCCGACGTCGTCGTTCTCGCTGTGCCTCTCACGCCGGAAACCGAGGGCATGGTCGATGACTCGTTCTTGAGTCGCATGCAGGACGGTGCGCTGCTGGTAAATGTGGCAAGAGGCTCGGTGGTGGTAATGGAGGATCTGCTCGCACACCTACCGCGCATCGAAGCTGCCCTCGATGTGGTCGATCCTGAACCGCTTCCGATCGATCACCCGCTATGGCGCGCACCTGGTGTCCTGATCTCTCCGCATATCGGTGGTGACACCGACGCCTTTCCGCGATTGGCTCGTCAACTGATCGCGGCGCAGGTGGAGCGGTGGCGCACCGGTGAACCACTCGCGAACGTGGTCATTCGCGGCGATCTCTCTCCCTGAACAAGCCGCTTCAGCCATGCGCACTACTGTGCTGCTATGCCCGATATCAAGCCACGTAGTCGCGACGTAACGGATGGACTCGAGCGGGCCGCAGCGCGAGGAATGTTGCGCGCGGTCGGCATGGGGGATGAGGATTTCGTCAAGCCCCAGATCGGTATCGCATCGAGTTGGAACGAGATCACCCCCTGCAACCTGTCCTTGGATCGGTTGGCCACCTCCGCGAAGGAAGGTGTGCACGCAGCCGGTGGATTCCCGATGGAGTTCGGCACCATCTCGGTGTCGGACGGCATCTCTATGGGCCACGAGGGCATGCACTTCTCGCTCGTGAGCCGGGAAATCATCGCTGACTCCGTAGAGGCCGTGATGCAAGCCGAGCGGTTGGACGGCATGGTCACCTTCGCTGGGTGCGACAAGTCCCTGCCGGGCATGTTGATGGCTTCGGCTCGGTTGGATATCGCTTCGGTATTCGTCTACGCCGGTTCGATCCTGCCTGGACACGTGAAGCTTTCCGACGGCACCGAGAAGGACGTCACGATCATCGACGCTTTCGAAGCGGTCGGGGCGTGTGCGCGAGGTTTGATGTCGCGCGAGGACGTAGACCGCATCGAGCGCGCGATCTGCCCCGGTGAAGGTGCCTGCGGCGGCATGTACACCGCCAACACGATGGCCAGTGCGGCCGAAGCAATGGGTATGTCGCTTCCTGGTTCGGCAGCACCGCCGGCCGTGGACCGCCGTCGCGACGGGTACGCCCGTAAGAGCGGCGAAGCCGTGGTCGAACTGCTGC
>JAQCBM010000065.1 GCA_027729865.1 Actinomycetota bacterium | reverse complement strand
ACGAGCGTGCGGGTGAACGTCGCCATCCTTGCTCGGCACTTGCGTCATCACGATGATGACCGGTAAGCCCATCTCTGCCAAGCTGCGAACAAAGGCGGCCTGTGCGTCCTCGAAGCGGCGATCGGACCATCGAACGACGTACCAGGCTGCGTGAATCTGCTGGTCGATCGGACCCGAACGTCGGGCCTGCACCACCGATTGAAGCCCCTCGAGGATCTGATCACCGGCGGAACCAGTTTCGAAGCCTTCGGAATCGAAGATCCCCAGGAATCCGTCGTCGCGGCGGTGGTACTCGATCCCTTTGGTGACCGGTTGGCCCACTCCGGTATCCGCTACGTCCTTGCCGAAGATCGCATTGACCAACGTCGACTTACCCGCGCCAGTAGCACCGAAAACCGCGAGGTTGAAACATCCCAAGGCGGCGAAGGCGTTGCTGAGCTCCTTCGTGAACATGCCCTCGAGTGCGGGAGCATCCAGGTCACGCGCATCTGAGCCATCACCGGATGTCATATAGGCAGCGTACGCGGGGCAAAGCTTCGTCCTGACCCTTCTGGGTTACCGTGGAATAACCATGTCTCCCCTGCGTTCGCACGCACGCCCTTCCCGAGCGGTGAGGTCAGTGACCTCCTGGATCATCGGGCTTGTCGTCGTGGCCGTTATCGCAGTGGGCGTGGGCGGCGCACTGCTGCTTGGCCTGGGGGGCCTGGATTGGGATCGCTTCCAGCAGGCCCGCGACACCGGTCGCTTCGGGGGCACTCCCACGATCCCGGAGGAATACCAAGCACTCGTCTTCGAAGCTGCGCAGCGCTGTCCGGCCGTTCCCCCGCGGGTTCTCGCCGCGCAGATCGCGACCGAGAGTTCATGGCAAACCGACGCTGTCAGTCCTGCAGGTGCACAAGGCATCGCACAGTTCATGCCCGCAACGTGGGATCAGTTCGGAATCGACGCCAATAACGACGGCGCACGAGATGTGTGGGATCCCGTCGATGCGATCCATTCCGCCGCTGAGTTGAATTGCCTTAACCGTCGATTGGTGGCGGAAGTTCCGGGCACTCCGCTGCACAACATTCTCGCGGCATACAACGCCGGCCACGGTGCAGTGCGCAAGTACGACGGCATACCGCCTTTCCCCGAAACCGAGAACTACGTCCGACAAGTCTTGGAGCTCGCCGAACGTTTACCTGCGCCGGGTAGTGGAACGTAGTCCAACTACTTGATGACGACGATGGCTTGGTGGTTCTCCACCACCAGGCGACCATCAGGAGCCCACAGCCGCCTGGTCTCACTGGTGAAGCCGTCGTCGGTGGTCGATACCCACGCCTCGTAGGCCAACGGCTCTTCGGACTTCACTGTCGAAGGGTCCACCAGCAGATGCGCGCTGAAGGACACCGTTCCCATGGGGCGCACCGCCGCCATAGAGACATAACTCGCCGGCCACCATGCGTCGACGATGCCAAGCGCGGTGCCCGCCGTCCACTGGCTCCACTCACCCACCGGACTTAGCCAACCCAGAGCCTTCGGTTCATCTTGCGCGCCGGGTATCCCCACGACCGGGCGGTAGTCAAAATACGCACCGAATTCCGGGCCGATGGGGGGACGAACCGGGGCCGATGGCAAGCCCTTCCAGTTCGGCAGGTTGGGCATCTGCGCTATTCCCCAGCGCTCATCGACCGGGCGCGGCGCACCGGCGATGACAATGGCCTGCGAAGCCAGCTGTCCGTCCGATCCCGTGATGGACACCTGCCAGGTGGTCATCGCGGAACCAGCACGCAGACACGTGGTGGTGACGGTTGCCTCACCCGGTGGCAACGGCCCGAACAAGTGCGCGGACACGTTGCGAATCCGCCGTGAGGGATCGGCCAAGAGTTGTTCCGCTTCTGCTGCATTGACGTGGGCTGCAACAACGAGGCCGCCCCATGCGCCGCGGCCCTGCAGCCACCCCTCGGGAACGAACCAGTCGAATGCACCTTCGTCGGTGCGCTTGAGCGCACAGCTCGCAGCGAAATCAGGAAGGCTCATGCGCCATCCGGTCGGGCATCCGCAGCAGATCCGTTGTCGAGCGAGGTGTCCACCTGGTCAGAGCCGCTGCCCACGGCCGACTTCTTCAACCACTTGCTCCAGGGGATGTTCCATAGGCCACCGGGACCGTTCCACGGCTCCATCGTGTCGCCGCCGGTCTTGACGTAATCGATGACGTCTCCAGGGATCGTGTTGTCGAAGATCCACTTGGCGTCCTGCTCGAACATATTCGTACAACCGTGTGATCCGTTGTATCGACCGAGCCGGCCATACGCCCACGAAGCGGTGTGCAGGAATTCACCAGTAGGCGTCAAACGCGTGTTCCACTTCGACGGTAACTCGTAGAAGTCCTCTGGATCCGTGAGACCAAGGCTCGCGCTGCGATAAACCTTGTCTGCTTCCTTCGCAGTGCTGATGACCTTGGCACCTTTGCGCGTCTCCCAGCCTGGCCCTCCGAGGCTGATCTTGAAGGTCTTTCGCTTACGACCGTCGATGAAGACGTCCATCTCCTTCTTCGCACCATTGACCCGTGCGATCAAAGATCGATCCGTGCGGAACGTGTAGGTGGTGGCCAAACTCGAAGCGCCGATCAGGTAGCGACCCTGGGACTTTCCGAGGACGGCATCGTCGAGGGTAGAGGTGATTCGAATGGTGGCGTTGCCGGGCCAGAAGTCCTTGGGACGAAAAACGGCAGTGCGGTCGTTGATCCAGCCCCAGGCTCCGGCAACCTCAGATGTCCGACCGTCTGCGCGCGTCGCAGTCACCACCAAGTGCGTTTCGACCGCGCGCTTGTTCGGGATGGCGCGGCTGAAGGTCAGGTACGGCAGCGTTCCCACGCCCAATTTGGTTCGAGGACTACGCACGCCCAGTCCGTTGCCTGCAGCGTCGAAGCGCGCGGTTACCCGCGTCCGTGGACGAGGCAGGACCTGTGGCTTGTCCGGGTCGGATCCGGGCGTTGTGACCGGAATCGTCGCGACCGGACCAGCGGGTTCAGATGGTCCTTGGGGCCCAACGGTCCGCAAGGAGACTTGATACTCGCGACCGTTGGTAAGGGAACTCAATGAGCACGTGCCCGATACATCAGGGCAGTCGAACCATGCGTAGCCATCGGGAGACGCCTGGTAGCCCGTGACGGATGCGCTCACGGCCGGTTCGTACCGGATCACTGCCGAGCGGTCGCCAGCTTCAACACCGATGAGTACCGGAGGAACTGTGGTGTCTGCGGATGCCGGCAAGGCGCCCGCGACCGACAAGGAAACTGTCGTAGCTAGAACAATGGACGCAGCACGAATCCCCCGGGGAAGTCTCACGTGCCCCAATGTACGACGCCCTCGACGCTTCCCGGAACCCCGGATGCCTACAGTTTCTTCTCGTGGGCCTGTTCGATCGATTCAAGTTGCCTTCCGTCAAGCCCGACGAGGCTATGGAAATGCTCCGCTCAGGAGCCACCTTGCTCGACGTTCGTGAGAACACCGAGTGGAATGCCGGTCACGTTCCCGGTGCGGTGCACATTCCCGTGAAGAACGTCGCAACCCAGGCGCTTAAGCGACTTCCCAAAGGACGTCCCGTGATCGTCACCTGCCGGACCGGTTCGCGTTCGCGGGGCGCGACCCGGATCCTTCGCGAGAAGGGAGTAGATGCGTTCAACCTTTCGGGCGGCATGTCCGGGTGGGAGTCAGCCGGTGGCCGGATCGTGGCCAAAGGCAATCGGCCCGGATTGATCGCCTGAGTTCTTCCAGTTACCAGGGCACGATCTCGCGGTCCTCCCACAACAAACCGGTCTGAACCACGTCGCCCTTAGATGTCGTGGCTTGTCTATCGGCGAGCCACACGATCGTCTGGGCACCCTCCTGCGCGCTACGCGGGGCATCGGGTCCTCCCATATCGGTGCGACAGTGCGCGGGACACATGGCGTCGACCAACACCCCACGCGCACCCCATTGCATTTCCGCAGCGAAATTGCGCATAAGTGCATTCAGCCCCGCCTTGCTGACCCGGTAGGGCGCAAGGCCGCCGGATGTCCCTGGCCCGCTGAAACGTCCCAAGCACGCAGAAACCCCGATGACCCGACCGGAACGCTTGCGCGCCATGCCCTGAGCGAATGTTTCGATCGCGTAGAAGGCGCCATCGAGATTGACCCCCATCACCCTGCGCCACTCTTCCGGCGAGGTGCGCAAGGTGCGGGCCATTCGCTCGGACATCACGCCGGCAGACAGCACCAGGATGTCCGGATCCCCCAACGGCCCTAGTCGATCCCTTGCCGCTGCCAGGGCTTGGGCGTCTGCTACGTCGGCAACTTCGGCGACGGCATCGATGCCTTCGGACGTCAGTTCCTGCACCGCCTTGTCAGCGCGAGCTGGATCTTGACCAATCAGTACAACCGTCGCGCCCAACCGCCCGATGCCGCGCGCGGCCTCCAGACCGATACCGCGCGTGCCTCCGGTGATCAGCGCAACCGACTCATTCGTGACGAAGCCCATGGGTCTAGTGTGACCTTCGATTCCACTTTTCGCGTGCGAGAGGAACGCACAGTGGCCAGTGAGCCCCCCAACCCAACGACCAGTCGCTTCGGTCCGAACGAGTGGCTGGTCGATGAGATTTACGAACAGTTCCTGCGTGATAAGGGTTCCGTAGACCCGGCGTGGTGGGACTTCTTCGAGGACTACTCCCCCGCCGACCACTCTCCCGCCGTCAAGGCCACCGAACCATCTGCGGCGCCCGAGTCGGCTCAACCGGCACCCACGAGTCCAGCGAAAGCAGCCGCGTCACCCGCACCTTCGAAGGAAGTGGCAACCGAAGCGGAGATCATTCGTGGCGCTCCCGCCCGAGTTGTCACCAATATGGAAGCGAGCCTGACCGTCCCCACCGCCACCAGTGTGCGGTCGGTTCCCGTCAAGCTCTTGATGGACAACCGCGTGGTGATCAACAATCACTTGGCTCGTGGGCGCGGTGGCAAGGTCTCCTTCACTCACATCATCGGCTACGCACTGGTGCGCGCCGTGACCTCTCTCCCGGAGATGAACTACTCGTTCACGCAGGTCGACGGCAAGCCCGCGCTACTGCGAAACGAAGACGTCAATCTCGGACTTGCCATCGACCTGGCGAAGCCCGACGGCACCCGGCAGTTACTGGTTCCGAACATCAAGGGTGCGGGGCGGATGGACTTCGCCACCTTCTGGGCAACCTACGAAGACGTAGTGCGTCGAGCTCGCGGCGGAAAACTCACGGTTGAGGACTTTGCCGGCACCACGATTTCCCTCACCAACCCAGGGACGATCGGCACGAACCACTCCGTCCCACGCTTGATGGAAGGGCAGGGGTGCATCGTCGGGGTTGGCGCAATGGAGTACCCCGCTGATTGGCAGGGAGCATCGCAGGAATCGATTGTCCGCAACGCAGTGTCGAAGATCATGACGCTCACCAGCACCTATGACCACCGCATCATCCAAGGTGCGCAATCGGGTGAATTCCTGCGCCGCATGAATCAACTTCTCTTAGGTGAAGAGGATTTCTACGGCGATATCTTCCGCTCCCTGCGAATTCCCTATGAGCCAGTGCGCTGGGCCCACGACATCTCGGCCAACCACGAAACCGATCTCGACAAGACGGTTCGTGTGCAGGAGATCATCCACGCCTACCGAGTGCGCGGGCATCTCATGTCCGATACGGATCCACTTGAGTACGCGCAGCGCACTCACCCGGACCTCGACGTCCTGAGCCACGGTCTCACGCTGTGGGATCTCGATCGGGAGTTCGCCACCGGAGGTTTCGGTGGTCGCCCACTCATGAAGCTCCGCGAGATCCTCGGCGTGCTTCGCGATGCCTACACCCGCACGGTAGGCATCGAATACATGCACATCCAAGATCCCGAGCAGCGTCGTTGGATCCAAGAGCGGGTGGAGATTCCGCACGTCAAGCCCGAGCGTGAAGAACAACTGCGCGTTCTCACCAAACTCAACGAAGCAGAGGCGCTCGAGACGTTCCTCCACACAAAGTACGTCGGACAGAAGCGATTCTCATTAGAGGGCGCCGAGTCTCTCGTTCCGTTGCTCGACGCCATACTCACCGACGCAGCCCACGACGACATCCTCGAAGTGGCGATCGGTATGCCCCACCGCGGTCGCCTCAACGTCCTGGCGAACATCGCGGGCAAGTCCTACGGACAGATCTTCCGGGAGTTCGAAGGCGATTACGGCGACAACCAGGTGCAAGGCTCCGGCGACGTCAAATACCACCTAGGCACCACGGGTTCATTCCTTACACCCGATGGCGCCTACACGTCGGTGTACCTCGCCGCCAACCCCTCACACCTGGAAGCGGTCGATCCCGTTCTCGAGGGCATCGTGCGCGCCAAACAGGATCTGCTGCCTGCTGAGCGGCGCACCGACATTCTTCCACTGCTTATTCACGGCGATGCCGCCTTTGCAGGTCAAGGGGTCGTGGCGGAAACCCTGAACCTGTCCCAGTTGCAGGGCTACCGGACCGGCGGCACCGTGCATCTGGTGGTGAACAACCAGGTGGGCTTCACTACGTCACCTAAGTACGGACGCTCGAGTGTCTACTCGACCGACGTAGCTCGGATGATTCAAGCGCCGATCTTCCACGTGAATGGTGACGATCCTGAAGCCGTTGTTCGTGTTGCGAAACTGGCCTTCGAATTCCGCCAGGCCTTCCACAAAGACGTTGTGATCGACATGGTCTGCTACCGGCGTCGCGGCCACAACGAAGCCGATGATCCGTCATTGACCCAACCGCGGATGTACTCAATCATCGACACCAAACGATCGGTCCGGAAGCACTACACCGAATCGCTCATCGGCCGTGGTGACATAACTGTCGAGGAAGCTGAGCAGGTGCTCAAGCACTTCCAGGAGCAACTCGAATCGATCTTCCAAGAAACACGAGGTGCGAACGACGCCAAGGACGACGACGAATTCACCGATCGCGCCAAGGCCATCATCGAAACTGGGCAATTGGATCTGGCGCCGCAGACGCCCTTCACCGAGGTGGACACCGCAGTCAGCCCAGAGCAAATCGAAACGGTGATCGATTCGCAGATCACGTTGCCCGATGACTTCAATGTGCATCCCAGGCTCGCACCGCAGTTGCAGCGCCGCGCGCAAATGGTCGCCGACGACACCATCGATTGGGGAATGGCCGAGGCGTTGGCCGTTGGCTCATTGCTGATGGAGGGACGCACGGTTCGCCTCTCCGGTCAGGATTCACGGCGCGGAACCTTCGGACACCGTCACATGGTCATCGTGGATAAGGAGACCGGCTGGCAGTACAAGCCGCTCAAGAAGTGCTACCGCGACGGCGGCAAGTTGTACGTGTACGACTCCTTGCTCAGCGAATTCGCGGCGGTGGGATTCGAGTACGGATACTCGGTGGCCCGACCGGACGCGCTCGTCATGTGGGAGGCGCAGTTCGGCGACTTCGTCAATGGAGCACAAACAATCCTCGACGAATTCATCTCCTCCGGTGAGCAGAAGTGGGGCCAGCGTTCATCGGTCACTCTTTTGCTTCCTCACGGTTACGAAGGCCAGGGGCCCGATCACTCGAGTGCGCGAGTCGAGCGCTTCCTGCAAATGTGCGCGCAGGACAACATGACTGTTGCGATGCCGAGCACTCCGGCGTCGTACTTCCATCTGTTGCGCTGGCAGGTGCTCAGTCGTCTCACGCGGCCGCTCATCATCTTCACCCCGAAGTCCCTGCTACGCGCAAAGCAGGCGGTCTCGTCGAAGGAAGACTTCACGTCCGGGACCTTCCAGCCGATCCTGCTCGATCCCCAGCACGAAGGCCCTGAGATCACGAAGGTGCTGTTGTGCAGCGGGAAGATCTACTACGACCTCGCTGCCTACCGCGAGGAGCAGGGCAAGCACGACACCGCAATCCTGCCCTTCGAACGGCTGTACCCGCTCCCCTTCCGCCTTCCGGAGGTCATGGAGAGGTACCCGAACGCGGAGATCCGGTGGGTGCAAGAAGAACCCGCCAACCAGGGCGCGTGGAGCTTCATCGCGATGAATGCGCCGGGCATGATCCACCGACCGATCGAGGGAGTCACCAGGCGCCCCTCATCCTCACCTGCGGTGGGCACGTACCAGCGGCACACCGTGGAGCAACACGCCGTTGTCGAGCGCGCTTTCTCCTAAGGAGCGTCGATGTATTTCACCGATCGTGGCATCGAGGAATTGCAAACACGTCGTGGTGAAGAGGAAGTCACCTTCGAGTGGCTCGCCGACCGCATGCAGGAATTCGTGAACCTGAACCCGGAGTTCGAGGTTCCTATCGAGCGCCTTGCTACCTGGCTGGCGCGTTTGGATGACGACGACTGAAACTCAACGGCGCAACGGGCTCAACCGCGTCAGGATCCGCGCCACGACGAGACCGGGAGCCACCACGCCGAATTGCCGGCTATCGCTGCTTGATTCGGGGTTGTCCCCCTCTACCCACCAGCCACCTGCTTCCTGGCGCACCAGCCGCTTCACCGTGAGCAGTTCGCGGCGGTCCGGATGACGAAGGACGACCACATCACCAACGCGAAGCCGGAATCGAGTGCGCGCCAAGTACGTCTCACCGTTTCGAAGCTCAGGCTCCATGGAAGGCCCGACGATCCGCACCGTGGTGAACCCGAACACCCGCTCATCATGCACGCCAGCGCGATCGATCCCGGCCGGTTGTGCTCCACTCCAATCGCACTAGGCTCGTGTCTACCGCGAACCGGAACTACTTCCACGATCGAAGGGACCGAACATGCTTGATCGCCTGTTCCGCAACAAGATCACGGCGTACGCCCATTGCGACCTACCGTGCGGCGTCTACGACCCGGCCCAGGCTCGTCTAGAGGCTGAATCCGTCAAGGCCTGCATGGAGAAGCACAACGCTTCCGATGATCACGATTTCAAGGCGCGCGCCATCTCCATCAAGGAAGAGCGCTCGCACTTGGTCAAGGAGCACCTGTGGGTGCTGTGGACCGACTACTTCAAGCCTCCGCACTTCGAGAAGTACCCCCAGCTGAACGATCTGTTCAATCAGGCCACCAAGTTGGCCGGCGCAGGTGGCACCAAGGGAACCTGTGACGTTGCTGTGGCAGATGAGTTGCTCGCCAAGATCGACGAGATCGCCGAGATCTTCTGGGAGACCAAGAAA
>JAQCBM010000064.1 GCA_027729865.1 Actinomycetota bacterium | reverse complement strand
GATGATCCGATCTCCGAAGTCCTGGTCGTCGACATACCCTCCCGACACGACAATGGAGTCGGCGCCGTCGGCGGCGTTTCCAGAGATGCCTGCCTGAAGGGGTCGGTGGATGCCGGATCGGGACAATGCCTTTCGATCGCCAAAGGTTTCACCAACACGAACACCCGCGATCGGTCCGAAAGTTCGCTGTGTTGCAATTTCCAACACGTCAAAACCGAGTGCCCGGAGAGGTTCAGCTACATGCTCACGTGACCCCCTGAAGTCGCTCGCCGTGATCTCCCGTCCCGGGTTTCGAACGTTCCACGCAAGTTGGACGATGACCTTTGCGTCGTAGAACTCGGAGCCATGGCAAATCTGATATTTGAAAGCCGGGAAGGCACCGAGTTCATCACGGAGCTCCGTGGCGGTCTTTTGCGATGCAATTTGCAGTGCCCGTTCAACATCATCGCGAGTGAGGTCACTTGCTGGTTTGAAAGATGATGGCGGCCTGACCACTTCGCACTCCCCGTACTAATCGCGCTTCAGTCGCTACTTTTGGTACTCCCACTCGACCCAGTTGTCAACTGCGATCGCTTTCGCTCCTGAGGCCTACCCGTGCGGCCCGAAGGTTCGTCGTTTTCCGTAGGGCCGCCAGAATCTTTATCTGCGTCGATGTTCCTCGGACGTGCGGACGGACGTAGGTGTCATGGGGCCCCATCTTCGTCCTCACGTAACTCGGGGCCAGGCTGACTTGTTCGTGATGCGGTTCAAAACCGTCCGGAAGTCGTCGAATGAATCCCCGAACGCGGTGTGTCGACGGCAAAACATCGGACTTCGTTCCCACAAACGGTGATGGGTGTGCCGGGCGGAGACTCAACCCGAATGCTGAGACATCCGTCGTGTACGCAGGGTCTCTCTCCCCTCCTGTGCCTCGGCGGTGAAGGCCGAGAGCGAGATCGGTGAACAGGGCGACGCCTAAGCCAACGGTTTCAATCCCGACGCGACAATCACGTACAGCCGTATCCCAGTTGACCGGATCGAAGGCCGCCACACACGCCTCACCTCGGTAGAGGTTCTGGACCCAGACACGGACCCAGGCATCTCGCTGCGACAGCAGCACGATCGAGTACTGGTCATCGGAGTAAGTGACTGGCCACTCGGGGACGAAACGCAGTTCGCTTCTAAGGTGCTCTGCCCGGCCCACGATGCCATTGAGCCACGTTTCCAAATCGGCACGGTCCGACTCGTCCTCCATCGAGGGCCAACGGAACTCGCGGAGTCGCGTAATTCGCAGGAGGTCCTCGAGATCACGGCGTGTCCACTTGGCTGGGTCGAGCCAGTCCGAGTTGTCATCTCTGCGATTGATTAGTGCGGGACTGCTTCTCGGCTCCGGGGGGCGTTCTGTTGGCTGAGAGGCCCCCACTCGGGTCGAGTTCCGTCCGGAAGCGACCCGGTCGCCAACTTCTAGTCCGTAGCGGTAGATCCGTTCCCTCAAGTAGGTCTTCCCGCATCTCGGGCATCTGATCGTGTGCCCTGACGTCGGAAGGCGGAGTAGTGCCCTGCATTCGCTGCAATAGGCGTGTTGCAGTCGTTCTTTACCCACGGTCAGCACCTCGCGATCCTTGCCTCATCTCAATCAACACGCTTTCGCCCTTGTCGCTGCCCCCGGCTGTTCCTGGCGACTAGTTGTGCTTAGGAAAGACGGTCGAGTAGCACATTTTGCATTGAAACGGTTCGCCGCGTGTTCCGACGGTGGAATAACGCGCGCCGCAGTTGTCGCAGACGGCGCCACGCGGCTGGTTCCAACCGGTGTGACTGTTCCGTTTCGAGTGTTCGTCGCCGTCTTCCCAGACCGGGTAGACGTCGAAACCGCACAATGTGCACGGGAAGGACTCCCGATTGTTGTGTCTTGAACCGGTGGACTGGTAGCGGCTGTTGCAGTTGTCGCATCGGTAGTACTTGGGGAGATACCAATAGCGACTCATTCAATTCCTGGGAGTTGCGGTGGTTCGTCAACGCTGGTGAAGAACGAGGCGAACAGGGGCTGGTAGCGGTCGACGGTGCCGGTGATGATGTCGAGCGAGTTCTTTAGTTCGGACAGGTCGAGGTCGTCTTCGAGGAGGTCGACAGCGACGATGACTTGTCCGCTGTGCCACATGGCGCGCACGTATCCGCAACTGGTGTTGATCAGGTTGATTTCGCGCATGACGGCGTCGGTATGTTCAACGTCAGCGGCGAGGACCCCGAATACCTCGACGGTGAGCGGTGTCCATGATGTTTTGAGCCGCACCCAGATGTGATGGCCGTCGGCGGTCGTGATCGGGTAGTCACCGTCGTCGTCGGCGGTGACGCCATCAGTTCCGAGGAGTTCGCAGAGACGTTGTTCGAGTTCACGTCGGTTAGTGGCAAACCGGTCGATCGGGGTGAACACGGCCTCGAAGTCGGTGGTGATAACTGCGAGGTCTCCGTTGGCGTCGTCGGGGATACGGAGGGTGATGGTTCCGTCGGTGGTGCGGTCGGCCAGCACGGCAAGCGTTCTCGGGAAGATGAGAACCGGTTCGGTGTCGTCGTACGTTCCGTCGAGTGTGATCGTGGTCGTGGTGGCTCCGAAGCCAGGCCACGGCGCCTTGAATTCAAGTTGTCCGTTGCTGACGCGGACGTAGGCGGCAGTTTCACCCTCGTCGGATGCGCCGAGTGGGACGCTGGAGGCGTGCGCGGCGGCGCGTTCAAGTGCTTCGCGCTCCACGATGACGCGTTGCCCACGCACGTCCATCGGGTTCTTTCGCCAGCCAGATTCGCGTTGGATCGGTTCGGGCAGGGTGAGTGCAAAGCCCAACCCGGTCATGGTCTGGTGGCGTTCGCAGCCACCGACATCGAGTTGCAGGGTGAGGTCTTTGGGGGCGTCCCACGGGAAGAACCGCGAGTGGATCGCCGTCGAGAATGGCGACTCGTTGTCGACGTTTGCGGGTGCGGTGGTGCGGTAGGTGAGTTGGAGGCGTGAGTTACCCCCGGACCAGACTCGGTCTTCCCCGCGACATTCGAGGAGAAAATGGGCGTCAGGTTCGCGTTCATCTCGGCCAAGTGCGAAGTATCGGAGGTCCTGCAAAATGCTCCACTCGTGTGCACTGATGAAAACGTTGATGCGGTGCTGCGGTGTGCCAATTGTCATCGCTGGGGGTTCCTCAGGGTCGGTTCGCGGTTGCGGTGGTCGTGTTGTGCTGGTGGACGCGGTCCTGGTGTCGTTGGGCGTCTTCGGCGCGTTGACGGACCGCCGGATCGACGTCATGGGTGAGCCGGTCGAGTATCCGTCGCCGGCGGCGAGGGGATGCGATCTGGGCGCGGATGGCAGCGGACGGATGGGTAAGCAGCGTGTCGTATGCCTCGGCACAGAGCGGAACGTGGTTGATTAGGGCGTGGATGACGTCGGTGTCGGTGTCGTTGCAGAGTGCAATCTGAATGTCACGGTCGATCGCGAACGGGTTGTCCACGCAGGCGAGTCGGACCGCGAGATGGGGGTCGCCTACGAGGTGGCGCAGTTGGCGCAGGGTGCAGGTCGACGCGAGTCGCGCACGGATCATTGGGTCCGGGAACGTCGCCACGATCGCCGTGACCTCTTGAATCCAGTCTGCTTCCGACACGGTTTCGGTTCGGACCGATAGTGCGGCCCCGAGTTGGCTAAGGACCCAGTTGAGATAGCCGTCGGGGTCGGAGGTCAGGGTCGTGTAGTCGTATGCCATATGGGTCTCCTTGACGTTTGGGTTTGGTCGCATTGGGTCGCTTGTTTGCTCGGCGAGGAACCCAACAATGACCGGGGGGTGTGACATGTCCGGCGTTGCTTTGCGGAAGTCGTGTTCCGGGTCCCCGCCGCTGCAGTGGTTCAGTTCTCGACTGTCACCGATGGGACAGGAGAGGTGTCGTTGGCCAGAGGCGGCTCGGCTACGCGCGAGATCTAAGTGACGCCGACAACAATTTCAGTATGAACTAGGTACCCCCGACCTATCCAAGACTTTTGGAAACTTTCTTGGAAAAGTTTTCCACAGCCCTCGGAGGGCTCCTCGGGTGCTTGGGCTGGCGGGTCAGTGGCTCAGTTCACTCGTTGGTCTTCTTGCGAGCTCGCCTTCGGGTCTTGAGGCGCGTCTTCGTGCTCAGGGTGACGAACTCGTTGAACTCAACTGGGTGCAAGGATTCGAGGCGTTCCTCGTCGAGGGACGGGACATCTTTGCGTGTCCGGTTCCAGGTCACCTGCCCCTCGATTCCTGATGCGGATCCGCAGATGACCCGCAGTTGGGCATCCGCGATGTCTTGCTCCCACCTATAGGCGCCTGCAAATTGCTCGAGTTGTTGCCTCAGATCGAAGAGTTCACCGAAGCCTGAGTTGCCGCCTCGTACGTCGACGCACGCCTTTTGAAACTCTGACGCGAATGCTTCGAGCGGTGCGTCGATTTCGCCAAGTTCGATGGGGAGAGGGGTCGGACTGAATCTCCCACTGATGGACGTCACGATCTCGGTGTGGGTCGTGGCGAGGTCGGGATAGCGACGCGCAAAGCCGTCGGCATCGAACCGCTTGTCGATGTAGTGCTCGGTGACAACGAGTTCTTCGTGTTCAGCTTCCTCGCGCAGGTCATCGGGCAGGTCGACGGCGACTGACCGGTATTCGTCGGACATCGTTTTGCAGACCTTTAGAGCGACTTTCGCTGCGCTGAGGGAGGTGAGCCATCTCGTTGACTCTTCGGTTGCTGCACGCTTTGGTTCGGTTGACTCGATGCCTCCGAGTGCTTCGGCCTGCTCGATGATGGGGATGAAGATGAAGGCCTCAGCGGCAAGTTGCTCCGCGAGTTGAACCGCCCGGTCGAGTTCGTGGTCCGTGAGGCTGAACCATTCGCTCCGTACGCGATGTGGTCCGAGGTGCTGATGGAGGAAGCGTTCGACGCGGAACGGTCCCGGTGTCTGTGTGACATGGTGCAGTGTGAGATCGCGCGGGTTCCCGGTCTGGTGCTGGCGGAGTCGTTCGGCTGAGTCGCGGGTGACGTCATTGACCATCCCGATCTTCACGTAGGAGGAGGCACCACCATCGACGCGGTCACGTTCTCGAATGAAATAGATCTCACCGATCTTCATAAGCCATTCACCGCGTCCACGTAAGCGATCGCGGCTGCTCGTTTCGTGCGTCGTTTCGCTGCGACTCGTTCATATGCGGCCTGATCGCCAGTGGCGCCCAACGCCGCGAACAACGCGGTGTCATCTGGAACCGTAATTTCTGCTCGCCCTCCCCGGAACGACGAGTAGACAACCATCGCTGATGGGATGTCGAACTCACTCGGTTCATCTACTTCGTGGACGAGAAATTGTTCAAAGAGTTCGTAGGGGCGGACATCCGGTTGCCATCCGTCACCGATGGAAGCACTGGTTGTCTGCACGAACACCACAAGGTCGCCGGCGTGCACTCCGAATCCCCACATCGTTGAGTACCCGTTGTCGTGGCCCGATGAGACGAAGAAGTCGTGGGTGATCGTCATGGCACGGCGAAGAAAGTCCGGCAAGTGGGAGTAGGCGCAGTCGGGATCTATTCCGCACCCACTAGTACGGGTGATCGCCTCGTGACCGTCACTCTCTAGGGAAGACCTAAGGTGCGCCGGTATGAGTAGCGGAGGAACCCCCCAACCACGCAGCCACCTGAGCAGATCGAAACACGCCTCCGACGGCCAGTCTGAGTTCTCTGCCACCTATCTCGACCTTTCCCAGTGCTAGCGACGCGGTCCGTCTTCGGGCAAACCAAGTCTCCAGAGTTGACGCAGCGACGTAGATGATGCCCTTATTTGATTGAGTCGCATCCATTCCGTGCACTTCTCAACCACGCTCTGCACGTAGCCGGTGAGTTCCGTCTCGTAGTCGCGAAGTTGATCGACGTAGTCAGGTACGTGGAGGGGGAAGGTGTCCGGGCCAGGCACCGAGAATGGCACCTCGAGGTAGCCCGCTTCAGACAGTTGGTTCTCGATCAAGTCTCGCGGGTGTACGGGATTAGCGATGAACTCGGACACAGATGTAGGCAGTGCCCGGGTCACGGCACCTAGCAGGTCGTCGATGTAGCCAAGCCGGTCGGAGTCGAGAACCGCGACCAGGAGTCGGTTGCGGAGTGTCCAGTAGTCGACGTCAGGATCTTTCGCGAACCGCCAGTGGACGAATTCAGTCGGCAGTTCAACCCAACCGATTTTGCGATCAGGATCGACAACGTCGCGCGCTTCACCGGGTTCCGGCACGTTCGAGTCGGCCCATAGTGCTGCTCGCGTCTGATGTCGCTCCATGTCCGCTCGCAGATCGTCGAGCAGTTTCTCACCGAGAAAGGCGAGCCTCGAACGCGGCTGGCACATGGAGAGTGCCCAGCACAGGTCCCGTAACGACAGTTCAAGCGTCAGGTGAAGCGTCTGATCGGAGCCGTGTGACGCTCGAAACCGTTGTCCCCACGCATCGTCGACCAGCAGTCCCGAGAGCACCCGGTCGTCGTTCTCTAGAGCGCAGTTCGTCTCCCCGTCCCGGAACTCCAACCTCATGACGTACTCGGCGTAACTGACACGCTCACGAGCAGTGCGCCGCACAAAGTCGCTCAATTCCGTGTGTGCTTTCAGCACGTCAGTTATTGGCGCGTTATCAGGCAACGCTTCGACGTTGCGCACGAGCACCGCGAGTTCGGCGTAATACGAGTCACCGGGGGGTATCACGACCACGCCTTTCTTCGATACCGGATATCGAGGACTCCGCATTGTCGTCTAGGCAGCAGGCGGAAGTGCTCTCGACTGAACGACGTCTGGTGTTTACGCAACCGCACCCTCCGCTACCAGTTCCTCCTTGAGTGCGCTGAGGAAACTCGATATGCCGCCACCAGTCGGGAGAATCTGATCCTCTCTGTCGCGCACCGCATCAATACCGCCGGTTGCAGCGTGCGACGCGTGACGCGTGTCAACGATCATAAAGTCGGCCGACCTGGCCAACGCCTGGAGACGCTCGGAGTTGACTGTGTCAGCGTTCGTTAGAACCTGAACTGTCGGACAGAGCGCTAGCAACTTTGCTTCCAGTCGCGCACCGATGTTCGCGACAAGGGAGTACAGCCCAACCGTCTTGCCGGCAAGAGCCGCCCAAAGGTCAAGGGCCTGGGTCTCAGCGTTGTCAATCTCAGGCCAGTCGATGACACCGCCGCCAAACTCGTGGAGGATCTCGTCGACAATCGCCCTGGCCTCAGGTGCCACCTCTGCCGCGAATCGCCGGAAATCGGTCGCGGCATTGACAACGAAATTCAGACGGAGGTGGTCGGCCGGGCACGGCCACATCACGACGGTCTCCACCAAATCGAGCAGCCACTCGATGTTTCCAGGAGCTCGGGCCGTGTCCCAAACTTTCTCACCCGTCTCAATCAGTTGTTCGTAGCGGTCCCCAGATGGACCACTACGGAGCGCGCCGTCAAGTGCTTTGATGAATGCGTCGCGGACTTGAGGCGATGGGTTTTCGTCGGCCGAGAGAACCTCGAGCACCGCGTAAATTACGTCCTCAGCCCCAGGTTCGGTGACGAGTCGTTTCGCCAAGCCGCAAAGACTCGCGAGTGCCTGTCGAAGCACAACACGATTAGGCCCGTCGAACGCTTCCAGGAGTCGGATCGCGAACTCTGCGCTTTCCCCGCTGTTTTGAAAAACAGCGATAGACCAGGACTCGCCCAGTTCTTCGACGGTACGAAACGCCTGCGGCCAACGCTCAGTCGCAGCCTTGCGAACCCATTCAGCCCAACTGACACAGTGGTCGCCGGCTGCGTCCCTGACCCACTCAAAATGCTCGCGAAACGCACGCGACTGCAGGGCGTCCGTCAGATCGACGTCGGCGATTGCATCCGCGACACTCTTGCAACGTGATTGATCGTCAAGTTCGTATGCGGCCTCGACAAGTCGTCGAGCGTTAGCGGGTTCTATGACCCCGAGTTGGAGGATGAGTTCAAGAACGAGTCCCCATGCGCCTTCACGGAAGGCCAGGTCGATGGGATCTAACGGATCCGCTTTCTCGGTGCTCTCGGTCGGTCCTTCCTCGAGCCTGCCCAGGCGCACCAACGAGTGCTGTTCATCCTTCGGAGCACTTGCCAGAACCCGCTCACATCGCTCTTGATCGCCCGATGATTTAGCAGCAAGCATGAGCAGTCGACGCCCTTGCTTCGAGGTCGTCTCATCTACTGCCCTAAGCAGGGTCGAGTAGCGGTGCCCGAGATCTAGTTCTTCGAAGGCGGATACTGCGTCGCCTGGATCGTCACCGAACTCGAGTTCATCGAAGTGTGCCCTCCACACCGCCTCCAGCAGTCGGTGCGTGATCTTGATCGGCCGCCGGGTCCGACAGAGTTCATCAAACCAATCGATTTCAACGAGTTCACGCCAGTTGCCGCAGGCTGCGAGCATCTGAACCTTCAGGAAACGCAGGTTCTCGAGGGAAAGCAAACCCGTCGCATCAATTCGTTCGTAGAGCGACCGCACCCTTTCGCGGTCTACTTTTCCGTCGCGTTGGGTCTCAAGGCTGAAGTCGCGCAACAACGACTCCAAAGGTGTCGCGACAACGACACGCCCTGGCGGTTGCGTCGCCTGGACTCGAAGCATCAGTTCGAGTCCGTCAAGAAAGTCGACTCCCCGTTTGCCGGTAACTCGAACAATTGTCTGGTACCGGGCGGTGGGCCCGGCAGGCACCGACAAGGAGGGTTCGGCACGTGCGATATCTGGTCCGATGAAGGCACGCAGTTGCTCAAGTCCAAGACGTTGGCCGTTCTGGGTCGCGGCAACGAGTAGCCAATCGCGCGGCCCACTCAGCGTGGGGAGAATCGACCAGGTCGCGGGCGCCTCGTTCTTGCTTTGCGCGACCACAATCGCCTGTACGCGTTCGGCGTGAGTTCCGAAGGCCGAGAAGTCGCTACCGGGGGTGAGTATCTCGCTCACCTCGGACCGCCTTGTGCCCGCACCGAACCCCCAAAGCGATGCTGAGCATCCATTCGTGCTTGCCGGACAAACTCATCCTCGGTGTGAAGTTCGAGGCTCTCGCCGCGCAGCTCAATTCCGTTGCGTGTGAAGTTCATCGAACCATCGAGGACGAAATCATCAGCAACAATCGCCTTCTCATGCATTCGACGCTCGTAATCGACGGTGATGTGCAGCAGATCCGCTATCCCGTTCAATCGGAAGCCA
>JAQCBM010000063.1 GCA_027729865.1 Actinomycetota bacterium | reverse complement strand
ACGAATCCGCGACATCCTTGGCCGTCGTCCAACAAGCAGTGAGTTGGCGATGTATTCGGTGATGTGGAGTGAGCACTGCTCGTACAAGTCCAGCAAGGTGCACCTGCGCCAGTTCGGGGATAAGAAGCCGGAAACCGACGCGCTTCTGGTCGGTATCGGTGAGAACGCCGGCGTCGTCGACATCGGTGATGGGTGGGCGGTCACCTTCAAGGTCGAAAGCCACAACCACCCCTCCTACGTTGAGCCGTACCAGGGTGCTGCCACGGGCGTGGGCGGCATCGTGCGCGACATCCTCTCGATGGGCGCTCGCCCGCTCGCGGTGATGGATCCGCTGCGTTTCGGACCTGCGGATGCGCAGGACACCAAACGTGTGCTGCCCGGAGTGGTGGCGGGCATCGGCGGGTACGGAAACTGCCTCGGCCTGCCGAACATCGGCGGAGAGATCGTCTTCGATGAGTCCTACGCCGGAAACCCACTCGTGAATGCACTGTGCGTCGGTGCGATGAAACACGAAGACATTCATCTGGCGAGCGCGAAGGGTGTGGGCAATCTGGTGGTGCTGTACGGCGCGCGCACAGGTGGCGATGGCATCGGTGGAGTGTCGGTTCTGGCGTCGGAGACCTTCGACGACGAAGGCCCGGCGAAGCGCCCGAGCGTTCAAGTGGGCGATCCGTTCATGGAGAAGCTACTGATCGAATCAACCCTCGAGGTGTTGAAGTCCGGTCTTGTCGAGGGCATCCAGGATCTCGGCGGTGCGGGTATTTCGTGCGCCACGAGTGAGCTCGCTTCTAACGGTGAAGGTGGCATGCACGTGTGGCTCGATCGGGTCTTGCTGCGCGATCCCACACTCAGCCCCGAAGAGATCTTGATGAGCGAATCGCAGGAGCGCATGTGCGCGATCGTGCGGCCCAAGAACATCGACGCGTTCATGCAGCACTGCAAGAAGTGGGACGTCGAGGCAGTGGTGATCGGTGAGGTGAACGATTCCGGTCGGCTCACCGTGGACTGGCACGGCGAACGCATCGTCGATGTCCCGCCACGCACCGTTGCCCATGAAGGTCCGGTGTACGAGCGCCCCTACCACCGGCCGAGTTGGCAGGACGCTCTGCAAGCCGATGCACCCGATCGCCTTGATCGGCCAGGCCCGGATGCATTCAAAGAGACCCTTCTGCAGTTGGTTGCTTCCCCGAACCTGGCGGGCAAGTCCTGGGTAACCGACCAATACGACCGATACGTGCTCGGCAACACGGTGCTTGCGCAGCCAGAGGATTCCGGGATGGTGCGGATCGACGAGAACACCGGCCGTGGAGTGGCTATCTCCACCGACTGCAACGGTCGCTTCGCCAAACTCGATCCGTACACGGGTGCGAAGCTGGCACTAGCGGAGTCCTATCGCAATGTATGCGCAACCGGTGCCGTTCCCTTGGCTGTCACGAACTGCTTGAACTTCGGTTCACCGGAGGACCCCGAGGTCATGTGGCAGTTCTCCGAAGCAGTTCGCGGACTCGCCGATGGTTGCCAAGAACTCGGTACTCCGGTCACCGGCGGCAACGTCTCGTTCTATAACCAAACCGGTGATACCGCGATCTTGCCAACTCCGGTAGCCGGTGTACTCGGCGTGATCGACGACGTCAATCGCCGCACTCCGATGAAGTGGGGCCCGGACGGGGAACTGATTTATCTGCTCGGTGATACCCGCGACGAGTTCGGCGGCAGCGAGTGGGCGCACCTGAACGGTCATCTCGGTGGGTTGCCTCCGCAGGTGGACCTGCAACGGGAACGTGTTCTTGGCGAGATTCTTGTCGCAGGTTCTCGCGACGGCATGCTCACCGCGGCGCACGATGTTTCCGACGGCGGCTTTGCGCAGGCGATCATCGAGATGGCGCTTCGGTCGGGTGTGGGTGCGCGCCTGTGGTTGCCCGACGACATCGATCCGTTCGTCCAACTGTTCGCGGAGTCGGCTAGCCGTGCCGTAGTGGTTGTTCCGCGAAGCGAGGAGATGCGCTTCACCGAGATGTGCGCCGCGCGCGGCGTTGCAGCGCACCGTGTGGGCGTGGTCGATTCCGGTCTTGGACCGGATGCTGGATTCCCCGAAGGAACACAGGTGCTGCAATTCGGTGACTACTTCACGGTGTCGCTCGATGAACTCCGAGAAGCGCACACCGGCACACTTCCTGCGATCTTCCAGTAACGCGATTCCGGTGACGGAACTCGATTGGGTCCACGAAGCGACCGAACTTCTCGCCCGATTCGATCGGGGTGAAGAAGTTCCACGTGACGAACAGCGAGCCGCGGTGAAAGCGTCGTTGGCTGTTCTCGTGGATCGCGCACCGGGGCGAAGTGTGGAAGTGCGGATACCACCCTTTGCTGCGGTGCAGGTCGTGGAAGGCAGCAGACATCGACGCGGCACGCCGCCCGCGGTCGTCGAAACCGATGCGACCACCTGGCTGGCCCTTGCCCTCGGGCACCTCGGCTGGGACGAGGCCACCGTGACCGGTCGGCTCCGAGCGAGCGGGGAGAGGTCGGATCTCTCGGGGTATTTGCCCCTGATTTGACTCACTTAGTCTTACCTAACTAAGGTCAGCCTTACCTGAGGGCGCACCGGGAAGTCGCCCTCCCACGAGAAGGCTGAGAATGAGGAAATTCACCATCGGCCGCGCCGCACTCGCGGTCGCAGCGGCCAGCGCCCTCTTCCTGAGCGCGTGCAGCTCGACGTCCAATGGTGGGGGCGCAAGCCCTGAGGACACCGAGACGGCCTCCGAAGCCACGGGTGAATCCGTCGTCGTCTACTCCGGGCGCAATGAGGAACTCGTCGGCCCGCTGTTCGAGGAGTTCACCGCCGAGACCGGGATCCCGGTCGAGGTTCGTTACGGCGACACCGCCGAACTCGCCGCGCAGATCATCGAAGAAGGTGACGCCTCGCCGGCCGACCTGTACTTCGGCCAGGACGCTGGTGCGCTCGGTGCGCTGGATGCAGCCGGGCAATGCGCAGCACTGCCCGCAGAGATTGCCGACACTGTTCCTGCGGCCTACCGATCAGCAGATGGAACCTGGACCGGTGTGACCGGTCGCGCGCGCGTCATCGCCTACGACTCCTCACAACTAAGCGCCGATGAAGTCCCGACTTCCGTTTTCGAGTTGACCGACCCGAAGTGGAAGGGCCAGGTCGCGATCGCTCCTACCAACGGCTCATTCCAAGCGTTCGTCACCGCCATGCGCGTTGCTGCAGGTGATAACGCAACCCGCGAGTGGCTGCAGGGAATGATCGATAACGACGCGCAGATATACGAGAAGAACAGTCTCATCCGCGACGCCGTTGATGCCGGTGAAGTGCAACTCGGCTTGATCAACCATTACTACTGGTACCAGAAGGCCGCAGAGGTTGGCGAGGATGCAATGAACGTGCAACTTGCCTTCACCGAAGCAGGTGATCCGGGAACGCTCGTCAACGTTGCCGGCGCGTGCGTGATTGCCCCCTCGGAAAATCAAGCAGGCGCGAATGAGTTGCTGACCTGGATGCTCTCTGAAGACATTCAGCAGTGGTTCGTGGAAAACACCTTCGAGTACCCGCTCACCCCCGGTGTTGCTGGACCGGCGGGCGTGCCGGCCATCGCAGAAGTGCAGGGCCCGGACATCCCGCTGGCCGAACTCGAAGACCTACCCGGCACCTTGCAGATGTTGCAAGATGTGGGACTGACGTAGGAGGCAGGCCCTGCGCGAGCGGCTCACACGTAGACAGCGGCCGCCGTCGCTCCTGATTGGAGCGGCGGCGGTTGCCGTCGTTGTCACGTCGATACCGCTGCTCTATTTGGTGGTTCGAACTTTCGATGCGGGATGGGCCTCGATTGCTTCTTCTTTGTGGCGTGAGCGCACCCTCGACACCACGGTTACCAGTTTGGTCCTGGTTATCGGCGTAGTCATGGGCTGTTTGATCCTTGCGGTCCCCACCGCCTGGTTACTTGCTCGCACCGCGATTCCGGGCCGCCCCTTCTTCCTCGTGACCGCCGCACTTCCATTAGCGGTGCCGTCCTACGTGATGGCCTACGCATGGATCGCTGAGTTCCCGGGAATGTCTGGCCTGTGGGCGGCGATTCTCGTGATGTCCCTCGCAACGTTTCCGTACGTAGCGATTCCTCTCACCGCCGCGCTGAGCACCATCGACGCCGGCCAAGAAGAGGCGGCACGATCACTCGGTTTAGGACCGCTCGCGACCGCGCGACGCGTCACTATCCCGATGGCTTGGCCTGCAGCCGCGGCGGGTCTGCTGCTCGCTGCGCTCTACACGCTGAGTGAATTCGGCACCGTGGCGATTTTTCGGGTTGATGCTTTCACTCGAGTGATCTACACGGCCTACCGAGCATCCTTCGATCGGACGAGTGCAGCCGTGTTGTCGCTGTTGTTGGTGGTTCTCGCGCTGTTGCTGGTAGTCATCGAAGCGAGGGTCCGTGGGCGCGCCCAGCGCTGGCGAATCGGTTCAGGTGTTTCGCGACCAGCGCCGCGCCAGCAACTGAGCCCCGGAGCCACAGCAGCAGGTCTCACGTGGTTAATAGGTGTGGCACTGCTCGCTCTGGGTGTCCCGGCCTGGTCACTCACGCGGCGACTGCTCGAGAGCAGGCAAACGGATTTCGACGTCGCGGAAATGATCAGTGCGATCGCGGGTTCGATTTCCGCATCGGCTTCAGGGGCGGCGATAGCCCTCGCGTTGGCATTACCGATCGCGATCCTTGCTGCGCGCTACACATCGCGGCTGGTGAAAGGCATCGAAGGTGCGGCTTTCCTCGGACATGCACTTCCGGGAGTGGTCGTTGGTCTATCCCTCGTCTTCTTGACCTTGGCGGTACTTCCGGCTGCGTATCAGACCCTGATCACGTTGGCCTTCGCCTATGCGGTGCTCTTCCTACCGAAGGCGATCGGCGCGAGCCGTTCGTCCATCGAGGCAGTTCCGCCAGCGCTTGAGTCGACGGCGCGAAGTCTGGGGCGTGGTCCGCTGCGTGCGTGGTTCACCGTGACCGGACGTTTGGCGTGGCCAGGAATCGCTGCCGGCGCTCTACTGGTACTCCTCACTGCGATGAAGGAATTGCCGGCAACACTCATGTTGCGCCCGACCGGCTTTGACACTTTGGCAACAGAACTATGGACTCGCACCGAGGTGGAAGCCTTCGGATCAGCTGCGCCCTACGCCCTGGCCATGATCCTGCTGGCATCCGTGCCGGCATGGTTGATGGGTCGCTGGTTGGCGCGTACCCCAGAAGTTGGCACCCCCTATTCCATGAGGAATCCCCGTGCGCGCCACGATGAGGGCGTGCGTGCGGATGAAATCGCCTACGTGGGGGATGCCCGATGAGCGCCCTCGCCCTGGACGATCTCGTTGTCGGTTACGGCGGACCGGAGGTGGTCCGTGGCGTCTCACTGGACGTCCCCGATCGGGAGTTCTGGGCGATCCTGGGAGCTAGCGGATCGGGAAAGACCACGCTGCTTCGTGCCATTGCCGGCTACCTGCGACCCACCTCGGGGTCCATCACCGTCGCAGGCGAACTCGTTGCTGGACCTCATACCTTCGTGCCGCCGGAGAAGCGGCGCATCGGCGTCGTGCCGCAAGAAGGCGCTCTATTTCCCCACCTCGACGTCGCAGGGAATATCGCTTTCGGGCTCTCCGGCAACAAAAAGACGGCGCGAGCGCGCGTGGAACAGATGCTCGAGATGGTCGATCTACCAGGACTGGGCAACGCCCGACCGCACGAACTATCCGGTGGTCAACAGCAGCGGGTGGCGCTCGCGCGGGCACTCGCCCCCGAACCCACGCTGCTCCTACTCGACGAGCCGTTCTCATCCCTCGACGCCGCACTCAGATCCGAAGTCCGCACCCAGGTTCGCGCGTTGCTGCGCGAGGTGGGAACCACCACGATCCTCGTCACCCACGATCAAGAGGAAGCGCTGTCGCTTGCGGATCAAGTAGCAGTCATGGCCAATGGGCGTATCCAGCAAGTTGGTGCGCCATGGTCGATCTACGAAGCCCCCACCAGTTTGGGGGTAGCCCGTTTCGTGGGCGATCTCGTCGAACTACCCGTGCAGACCATCGACGGCGCTATGGCGCAGACGCCGTTGGGCGTGGTGCCGGTAGCCGAGGATGCCCGAACCGAAGCAGGCATCACTACCGATACCCGATTGGTGCTCCGGCCAGAGCAGTTGGTTCTCGTTGCTGATCGGCAGGTGGGGGATGCCACGAGCGGTGAGCGAGGCACCCATGGCGTCGTGCAGTCGATTAGTTACCACGGACACGACAGCCTCACCACAGTGCGGCTCGACGATGGAGCAGTGGTTGCGGTGCGCGCTCCGGGCGGATCAGGCGTGGCACCAGGAGACGCGGTCCGGGTGATGGTCACCGGCAGCGGACGACTGTTCACCGATCCCGTAGTCTGAAGCGCGTGCCACGCGGCGATGGGCTTCTCACCCACGAGGTTCTACCGGGGGAACAAGGTCCCCAAGATGCGTGTGGAGTTTTCGGTGTCTGGGCCCCCGGCGAGGAAGTAGCCAAACTCACCTACTTCGGCCTCTACGCACTCCAGCACCGCGGACAGGAATCTGCCGGCATCGCCGTGAGTGATGGCTCGCACATCGTGGTCTACAAGGACATGGGCCTGGTCTCACAAGTGTTCACCGAAGCGAGCCTGGAGTCACTGCATGGCCACGTAGCCATCGGACACACGCGCTACTCCACCACTGGTTCGAGCATCTGGGAGAACGCCCAACCCACGTTCCGTCCCACAGCAACGGGCAACCTCGCACTGGGTCACAACGGCAATCTCACCAACACTGCGGACCTGTCGGAGCGTTTGGCCGAGTTGTCAGCCCAGTCCGGCGAACTCCCCATCAACGCCGGTTTGCATGCAACCACCGACACCGAAGTCATCTCAGGGCTGCTTGCATCACATCCAGATCTTCCGTTGGAGCAGGCTGCGCTCGAGGAACTGCCCAAGCTTCGCGGCGCGTTCTCGCTTGTTTTCATGGACGACGACGCCCTCTACGCAGCACGCGATCCGCAGGGTATTCGCCCGCTGGTTCTTGGCCGACTTGAGCGCGGGTGGGTCATCGCGAGTGAAACGGCGGCACTCGACATCGTCGGAGCTTCCGTTGTTCGCGAAGTGGAACCCGGTGAGTTGATCGTGATCGATGCGAACGGTCTGCGCTCGCATACCTTCGCTGTTCCGGATCCCAAGGGTTGCCTGTTCGAGTACGTGTATCTGGCTCGCCCGGACACGACGATCGCCGGTCGCAGCGTGCAGGCAACTCGAGTGGACATCGGTCGACGCTTGGCACGTGAATATCCGGTCGATGCCGACCTGGTGATTCCGGTGCCCGAGTCTGGGCGCTACGCAGCTATCGGCTACGCCCAGGAATCCGGAGTCCCGTTCGCCGAAGGCTTGGTCAAGAACGCGTATGTGGGACGGACGTTCATCCAGCCATCGCAAACTATCCGACAGCTCGGCATCCGACTGAAGTTGAACCCACTCAAAGACGTCATTGCTGGCCAGCGCCTGATCGTTGTCGATGATTCCATCGTGCGCGGTAACACCCAACGTGCGCTGGTTCGAATGCTTCGTGAGGCAGGTGCGCTCGAAGTCCACGTGCGTATTTCGAGCCCACCGGTCAAGTGGCCGTGTTTCTACGGCATCGACTTCGCTAGCCGCGCCGAACTAATCGCCAATGGACTCACCGTGGATGAGATCTGCGCATCGATCGGCGCGGACTCCCTTGCATATGTGGCCTTGGATGCCCTCGTGGATGCCACCCATCAGCCGAAGGACAATCTCTGCCGGGCATGTTTCGACGGTATCTATCCGGTCGAACTTCCCGAGGAAGATCGGATCGGTAAGTCTGTTCTTGAGGGAATCGCGCGCCGAGTGGAGCACTCTTCCGGCGGCGGTGCCAGCGACGCGCTCGAGAGGGCCTGAGTGTCCGGCTCCAGTTACGCCGATTCCGGCGTAGATGTCGAGGCGGGTGAACGCGCCGTCACGTTGATGCGCGCATCGGTCGAGCGCACGAATCGTTCCGGAGTCTTCGCTGGATTCGGTGGTTTCGCAGGTCTGTTCGACCTGAGTGACTACCGGCACATGAAGCAACCGATCCTCGCCACCAGCACCGACGGTGTCGGCACGAAGATCGCCGTTGCCCGCGCCATGGATGTACACGACACCGTGGGCATCGATCTCGTCGCGATGGTGGTCGACGACCTTGTGGTGTGTGGTGCCGAACCGCTTTTGCTCACGGACTACATCGCAACCGGTTCGGTGGATCCGACTCGCATCGCTGCGATCGTCTCCGGCATCTCCGAAGGATGCGTGCAGGCAGGTTGCGCGCTGGTGGGCGGGGAGACGGCCGAGCATCCCGGACTCATGGACGCCGATGAGTACGACCTCGCAGCCGCAGGCACCGGCATCGTCGACGCAGATGAATTACTCGGTCCAGACAAGGTCCGCAGCGGTGATGTCCTCATTGCGATGGGATCTAGCGGCCTGCACTCGAATGGTTACTCACTTGCACGTCACGTGCTTATCCCGAACGCAACGGGACTGGATCGGCATATTGCCGAACTCGGCCGAACCGTGGGCGAGGAACTACTCGAGCCAACGCGCATATATGCACAGGATGTGCTCGCAGTAATCCATGCGACCTCCACGCACGCCTTCTCCCACATCACCGGGGGAGGGATCGCCGCCAATATTGCGCGAGTGCTGCCGGAGAACCTGGCCGCGGAAATCGATCGCTCCACGTGGACACCGCCGGCGGTCTTCGCTCTCATTCAACGTGAGGGCGACGTGGATCAACTCGAAATGGAACGCACCTTCAATATGGGCATCGGCATGGTCGCGGTAGTGCCCGAGGCATCTGTCGATGCAACGCTCGCAACCCTTAGCGACCGTGGTCTTCCTGCGTGGGTGTGTGGCCTCGTCCGCGATCGCCGAGACGGTGAGGAGGGCGACGCCGCTGCCAAGGGGGGCAGCGGGGGAGCCGTGACGGTTACGCGAGACCACCGCAAGGGGTGATCGACCGGACTACTAGTCCTCGTCCTCGATGTACTTGGCGTAGAGGTCGTCGTCGTCCGTTGAGTACGGATCGTCGTCGGTATCGTCGGCGTCGTCGCTGGACATACTGACATCTGCTGTTGAACTGCCACCCGCCAACTCGG
>JAQCBM010000062.1 GCA_027729865.1 Actinomycetota bacterium | reverse complement strand
GCTACCACCTTGCTGCTGGAGCGGTTCATCAGTGGGCCGGCCCACACGCCGGCCAGCAGTCCGCCGAAGGCACCGGCGGACAGGGCAAGTCCGATCTGGACGTCACTAAGGCCGAGGTTTTCTTGGACTTCGGCCAGCCGAGGTAGCCACGCGGACAGGGTTAGTGCATTGGCGGCGAAGAGGGCCGACGTTGCGATGCGCGCTCGAGCCAGTGCGGAAGCTGCGTCTTGGGTGCTCGGCACGAGTGGAACTGTAGACGGATGCGGCGATACTGAAGGCCGCTAGAGTCGGGCTGATCGCGAAAGCACTGCACGACAAGGCACTGCACGACTTCGAAGCCGAAGGGGATAGTCCATGTCCGCGAGACACATACGCACCCGTCGTTCCAACCTGGCGGTTCCTGGATCCAGCCCGAAGATGTTGGAAAAGGCCAAGGGCCTGCCCGCCGATCAGATCTTCATGGATATCGAGGATGCGGTTGCGCCGCTGGCCAAACCCGATGCGCGAAAGAACATCGTCGCTGCTTTGAACGAAGGTGGCTACGACGGCAAGGTCCGTGCTGTTCGAGTGAACGACTGGACTACACCGTGGACCTTTACGGATGTGATCGAAGTGGTCTCCGGAGCAGGGGCCAACCTCGATTGCATCATGTTGCCGAAGGTGCAAAACGCCGAGCAGATCCAGGCACTGGACATGCTGCTGACGCAGATCGAGAAGTCCGAAGGCCTGGAAGTGGGGCGCATCGGCATCGAAGCGCAGATAGAGAACGCCATGGGCTTGACCAAAGTCGATGAGATTGCTGCGGCGAGTCCGCGCATCGAGACGATCATCTTCGGCCCGGCTGACTTCATGGCGAGCATCAACATGAAATCGCTCGTAGTCGGCGAGCAGCCGCCGGGGTACGACGTTGGCGATGCCTACCACTACATCCTGATGCGGATCTTGATGGCGGCCCGTGCGTACGACAAACTCGCGATTGATGGTCCGTACCTACAGATCAAGGATGTGGACGGCTATCGGCGCGTGGCGGGTCGCAGCGCTGCACTAGGACTAGATGGCAAGTGGGTGCTACATCCGGATCAGATCGCGGCAGCGAATGAAGTCTTCTCACCCACCCAGAGTGATTACGACCACGCGGAATTGATTCTGGATGCCTATGACTGGTACACGTCGGCGGCTGGTGGTGCCCGTGGCGCCGCGATGCTGGGCGACGAGATGATCGACGAAGCTTCACGCAAGATGGCGCTGGTGATCGCGGGGAAGGGTCGCGCCGCAGGGATGACACGCACGCAAACATTCACGCCGCCGGAGGGCAGCTAGTGCGAATGACGCGGGAACAAGCCGCATTACTGCTGGGGGTCAATGCCGACGCATCCGCCGAGCAGGTGCATCACGCCTGGCGGGTGTGGGCCAAGTTGGCGCACCCCGATGCGGGTGGTGACCGAGAACACTTCGAAGCTCTGGTGCGCGCTCGTTCGATTTTGCTCACCCATCCCGCGCGGCCAGCAGAGCAACCGGCGCCTCAACCGCGACCTCGAGCCCCGCTACAGAACGTGTGCTGCCGCCCGAGTGTGCGGGGGATGGCTGTCCTGGCACTCGTGGCAGTGGTGGCGACCCTTGCTGTGTTCGTGGCACCGCAACTGACCGATCTCGGAGCGGCACTCACAGTGGGTATGGCGGCGAGCACCGCCGCCATCGCCATTCAGCGGAACTTGCTGGGTCGCTCGGCCGACACCGGCCACCGCATCGCCGCGCTGACACTTGCCTGGTTCCCGATAGCTGCAGTGCTGACCGCGGCGGTCGCTTACCAGGGGCTGGCGATCATCGGTTTCTTGCCGGTCATTGCGCTGCCCTTCGTCGTGACCGTGGGCCTGGTCAATCCAGGAGCCGGCTTGTGGCGGCCCATCCGCCTCCCTTCCTGAGGAGCACCTCCGCTCGACGCATCCCTCGGGCGGCTCTAGCCAAAGCGCGTTAGCATCGCGGCAATTGCTCGAGGGGAGTTCGATCGTGGGTCGTTTGCTGCAAACCGAAGGATTGACCGAGGATCAGCGGGACATGCTCGCCGGAATTCGCGAGTTCGTCGACGCCGAGATCATTCCGGTCGCGAATGAACTCGAGCACAACGATGAGTACCCAAAGGACATCGTCGACGGTTTGAAGGAACTGGGTGTTTTCGGTCTGATGATCCCGGAGGAGTACGGCGGTCTCGGGCAGTCGCTCCTCACCTACGCGCTCGTGGTCGAGGAGATCGCACGCGGTTGGATGAGCGTCAGCGGTGTCATCAATACGCACTTCATCGTCTCCCACATGGTCCTGCACCATGGAACAGAGGAGCAAAAGCAGCACTATCTGCCGAAGATGGCAGAAGGCGAGATCCGCGGAGCCTTCAGCATGAGTGAACCCGGCTGCGGGTCCGATGTTTCCGCGATCACGAGCAAAGCGATACCAGAGGGTGATGACTACATCCTCACTGGACAGAAGATGTGGCTCACCAACGGTGGCTCATCGAACCTGGTCGCGGTTCTCGTACGCACGGATAGCGCCGCACCTGCGGATGCGAGTGTCTACAAGCGCATGAGCACCTTCCTGGTCGATAAGCCGGAGGGTTTCGGTGAAGTCCGTCCAGGTCTGACGATTCCCGGGAAGATCGAAAAGATGGGTTACAAGGGAGTCGATACCACCGAGCTCGTCATGGATGGACTCAAGCTTCCCGCGTCAGCGATCCTCGGTGGTGAGCCTGGCCAGGGTTTTTATCAGATGATGGATGGCGTTGAGGTGGGTCGCGTCAACGTTGCCGCACGCGCGTGCGGTCTTGCACTGCGAGCCTTCGAGCTAGGCGTGCAGTACGCCCAACAGCGGACCACGTTCGGCAAGCAGATCAGTGAGCATCAAGCAGTGGCATTTCGCTTGGCCGATATGGCCACCAAGGTCGAAGCTGCCCACCAGATGATGGTGATGGCTGCCCGCACCAAAGACTCCGGTGCTCGCAACGACCTCGAAGCGGGGATGGCCAAGTACCTCGCGAGTGAATACTGCAAGGAAGTAGTCGAAGATTCCTTCCGGATTCACGGCGGTTACGGCTACTCCAAGGAATACGAAATCGAACGGCTCTACCGCGAAGCTCCGATGCTGATGATCGGGGAGGGAACCGCGGACATCCAGAAGATGATCATCGCTCGGCGGCTTCTCGAGGACTACAAACTTCGCACCTGATGGCTGACATTCCGTGCGTTGGTGCCGTCGTCTTCGACGAGAGCGGACGCCTGCTCCTGGTCCAGCGAGCGAATCCACCGGCACAAGGGAAATGGTCGCTCCCCGGTGGGCGCCAAGAGCCAGATGAGAGTTCTATCGACGGCGTTGTCCGCGAAGTGCTCGAGGAAACGGGTCTTGTGGTGCGAGTGGAGCGCGAAGTGGGGACGGTTCAGCGTCAAGCACCATCCGGCGACACCTACGTGATTCGTGATTTCGTGTGCACTACGCCGACAACTGAGTCGGTTGTGGCTGGTGACGATGCCTCCGATGCCCGATTCTTCGAGATAGCGGAACTGGGGGACGTGGATACCAGCGAAGGATTGCTCGAGGCGCTGCGCGAGTGGCGACTCATACCGTAGACGGTGTCAGCTCTCGCGCAATTCCCATTCGGTTCCCTCGGGTGAATCGCGCACCTCGATGCCCGCCGCCAAGAGCCCATCGCGCAGTAGGTCACTCATGGCGAAGTCTTTGGATGCCCGAGCCTGAGCCCGCGCATTCAGGACAACCGTGACGATCGGATCGAGGAGGTCTCGGGGTGACACACGCGGCGCGGCATTCAGGGCCGCTAAGTCCACCAACATCGCTCGCAAGGTTGCCCGCGCGATGTCTTTATCCTCGCCCTGCAAGGTATCCGCAGCCCAAGCGTGAATGAGATCGTCGAGTTCCAAACAGGCGCTGAGGGCTTGATCGACGTCGCCGGCAGCGACTGCTGCGTCGAACTGCTTACGCAGTGCCGCGGCATCACCGCGCAGCGAAGGGCCGGTGTTGCCCACGGGCGTGGTCGGCTGCTGGGTAACCGGAGCGGCGTCGGTGGCCTCGCGCTGCGTTGATCCGTCGCCACGAAGCCAGGCTCGCAGTTGATCAACCGAGACTGAGTCGCCTGCGGTGATGATCTGCTCACGATCCCGATAGCGCGCGGTCATCGATCCTGCCCCGTGTACCTCCACTGTCGAGCCATCAATGACAACCGCCGTGTGTTCGTCGATGCCCAAGATGCCCACACCATCGGGAAGCGCCTGCTCCAGTTGAAGCAGCCGTAACTCACCGACGTAACAAAAGCGGGTGTCGTGGCGACCACCTTCACGGTTGTCGTAATGCGGGATGACTGCAGCAGTAATTCCTGCTGTCGCCTCAAGCAGATTCAAACCTTCGTCCCAGTACGGATCATCGCCCACCTTGTAGATCTCATACACGGGCAGGGAGTGAGATCCCGTAGTGACGGCCGCTGCGCTTCCGAACACGATGGTTCCGCCTCGTTCCACCACCGAGGTCAGCGCACGAGGAACGCCGGTGTCGATCCACTGCTTCAACGCGTAACTCGGGCTACCCGGACCGGCAAAAACCCAGCTCGATCGACCCAAGAGAGCGAGTGTCTTCTCCCTCTCGGCGGTCGGATCATCGCGTCGTCGCCACGGTGCTGGAGTCACGGTCGATCCCACAGACTGCGCGAAGTATTCGCGGATCTTGTCGGTCAGATCGTCTGCATTGGCCTGAAATCCGAAGGGGGTGTCGATCACCGACAGTTCACCGTCGGGCGTGCTGGCCAGAAGACTGCGGTGCAGTTTGACCATCGTGGGAGAGGTTTCGCCCGAGCCAATGAGAACAATGCGTCCACTCACGGGACAACCGTGGCACTAATCCCACTTGAAAGCGAATTGACCGTCGGACCGGGCATCTACTGTGCCGATGTGACGTATCTCAAACTTTCCCCTAGTAAGGCGGCCGCCTGGGTGGATTGCCCGCGCCGGTACTTCTACACCTACGTTGAGCATCGTCGCTCTACTCGTTCGTGGGCGCACTTTTCGTTTGGTCTATCTATTCACAACGCTTTGCGGGAATGGTTCGACCTTGGGCCCGATGAGCGGACGCCAGATGTGGTCTCGGACGTGATGTCAGGAGTGTGGATCGATGCCGGCTTCAAGGACCCCGAGCAAGCCTCCCATTGGCGCGCTAGGGCTGTCGAGATGGTGACCGCGTACGTGGAATCACTTGATCCAGCATTCGAACCGTTCAGTTCGGAACGAACCTTGGCTTTCAAGGCAGATGGCTTCATCGTGGAGGGTCGCATCGACCGCATAGATGCGAGCGGCGATCTCTACTCGATAGTCGATTACAAGACAGGCAAGTCGATTCCGGACGCCGACGAGGTTCGTGGATCGCAGGCATTATCGATGTACGCGTTGATGGTGCAGCGAGCTTTGGGTAAGGAATGTTTCGGCGTCTCACTGCACCACCTACCCAGTGGCCAGGTGGTGCAGTGGACGCACACCCAGGAGTCGCTCCAGCGCCACCTTGATCGGGTGTCGCAGATAGCGTCGGACATAGTCCTTGCGCAGGACACGTGGGAGGGCGCTGAGGTGAGCGCTGAGGTTAGCGCTGAATCACTTGACGAGCAGATACGCGATGACGTGTTCCCCGCCCGACCCAGTGCACTGTGTGGCTACTGCGATCACTGGGATGTCTGCACCGTCGGTCAAGGATTCATGGACCGTAAGCAACCGTGGGACGGGCTGGCCCAGGAAGTCGGCTATTCCAGATGAGGCAGATCAGCCCATACGCACAAGCTGGATCCATGGCGTTCGTATCCCCAGGAATTCGCGAGGCCGTCGATCATCATCAGGCCCCTTCCGCTCGGTTCCGAACCTTCATCAGTGGTAGCGCGCATGTTCAGCATCGGATCGCTCGCCGATTCACCGCAGACCTCGAGGTGCACTGCGTCGTCGCGGACTTCCACCCGAAGCGTGATGGGCAGATCTCCTGCGCCGTGTTTCCACGCATTGGTGATCAATTCGGTGACAACCAGTTCCGCGTCGATCGCTTCCCGATAATTCGACGTGACCTCGCGGACGTGCCAACGCCCCTGAGCGGGCGCAGTGGAATTGCGGGGTAGTTCCCAGGTGTAGGTGACGCTCACGTGGTCACCTGCCTTTGCACCTCAGTCCACCTATCGCGGCTTGATCCCATCAGAATAGGCCTATGGCACGGGTCATCGCGATTGCCAACCAGAAGGGTGGGGTCGCCAAGACCACCACTGCAGTCACGTTGGCTGCCGCTCTCGTGGAGCACGGGAAATCCACGCTCGTGATCGATCTCGATGCGCAGGCCTGTGCCACGTTCTCCTTGGGCATCGATCCTGAGGACCTAGGCAATCGCGAGTCGATCGCCGTATTGCTTGCCGACACAGACCCTGAGCTGCACGCGGAGGCGATGCGCTCCGCTATCCGGCTCACCGACGACGGCGTCCACCTGATCCCGGCCACGATGGACGTGGCGAAGGCGGATGTCGCACTTGCACAGCACTCCCAACGCGAGCGCACGCTGCTTAAGGCCGTGAACGCTTTACGTTCGAATTTCGATTTCATCCTGATCGACTGTTCACCGTCGCTGGGTCTGCTGACCATCAATGCACTTGTCGCCGCAGACGAAGTCCTTGTGCCGCTGAAGTGCGAGACCTTGTCTCACCGTGGTTTGGGCCAACTGATGGAAACGATTGACGATGTGCGTCGCTGGGCTAACCCCACACTCACGGTGGCAGGGCTTGTTCCCACCTTGTTCGATGGACGCACTGCGCACGCACAAGCAGTTCTAGCTGACCTCCAGCCGCGCTATCAGGTTCCGGTTTTCGAGCCGATTCCCCGAAGCATTCGTTTCGCTGAGGCACCCGCGGTGGGACGCAGTGTCTTGGCTACATCTCCACGGTCAGCTGGCGCTCGTGCTTACCGGGCGCTGGCTCAGGCGGTTCTTGCTTGATCGGTAGACCCGCTTCGGGTTCGACGACGACGTCGTCGCGGCTTGTCCGCTCCACCTTCGCCCTGCGAATCGGCCTTGCGGGGTGCGCCGCCGGAACCACTTCGCTCGGGCTTACGCGGCTTCTCCGCACGTGAGCGCTGGGGCTTGTCTTGGTCGCGTCGGGACTTCCCGGCTCGTTTGCCGGTTTCACCGAGATCCTCAACGGTTTCCGCTGCAAGACCCTCGCGGGTGCGTTGTGCCTTCGGCAACCGGCCGGTGGTCCCTTCGGGGATGCCTAATCCGGTGAATATGTGTGGGCTCGTCGAGTACGTCTCGAGGGGATCCTTGAACGGAAGTTTGAGGGCACGGTCGATCATCTGCCAGCGCGCGATGTCTTCCCAGTCCACGAGGGTTACAGCCACACCGGATGCGCCGGCTCGTCCGGTTCGACCGATGCGGTGCAGGTAGGTCTTTTCGTCGTCTGGGCATTCGTAGTTGATGACGTGGGTGACGCCCTCAACATCGATGCCGCGGGCAGCAACATCGGTGGCGACGAGAACGTCGACTTTGCCCGAACGAAATGCACGCAGCGCCTGCTCGCGTGCGCCCTGTCCGAGATCGCCGTGCACAGCGCCCACGGCGAAGCCGCGCTCGGTGAGTTCATCGCTGATCTTTTGCGCTTTGCGCTTGGTGCGAGTGAAGATGATGGCCAAACCTCGACCGTTCGCTTGCAGGACCCGCGCCAAGACTTCGATCTTGTCCATCGGGTGGGCGCGCCAGACATGTTGCTCGATGGCATCCACGGTGGCGTTGTCGTCACCGGGATCGGTTGCACGAATATGGGTCGGCTGATTCATGTACCGGCGAGCGAGCGCAATGATCTGTCCGGGCATCGTCGCGGAGAACAGCATTGTCTGCCGATTGCTCGGCACCATGGCCACAATCCGCTCCACGTCCGGCAAGAAGCCCATGTCGAGCATTTCGTCCGCTTCATCAAGGACGAGTTCGCGCACGTGCGACAGATCGAGATCCCCGCGGGTAGCTAGGTCGATGATGCGACCAGGTGTACCAACGATCACATCCACACCTGCCCGGAGTGCATCTATCTGGGGTTCGTACGCACGGCCGCCGTATACGGACAGCACGCGGACGCCGAGTTTCTTGCCGGCCTGTTGGAGGTCGGTCGACACTTGCAGGGCCAACTCGCGTGTGGGACACACGATGAGGGCCTGTGGTTTACCCACTGCATCCGTCGGCAACTGAGCGTAGGCATCCGTTGCCGGTGCGGCGATGCGTTGGAGCAAAGGAATGCCGAAACCGAGGGTCTTGCCCGTTCCGGTCTTTGCTTGGCCGATCACATCGCGGCCTTCGAGCGCTAGCCCGAGGCACATTTCCTGGATGGGGAAGGCGGTAGTGATGCCGTGTTCGGCCAGAGCCTCGACGATGGGGTGCGCGACGCCGAGCGCGGCGAATGTCGGAGGAATGTTCGGGGCCTCAGTAGACGGGGCGCCTGCGATCGGGGCTTCGGTTCTTGCTAGGTCGTCGTTTGTGGTGCTCAGGGGAACTCCCAGGTAAGTGAGGCGCGCTGAGCGCCTGCGTTGCGGGTCGATCCGAGATCGACGACGGAAGCTGATGTTCCGTAACCCCTCAACTGTACCCGTACGAGGGTCTGCCTCGTGCGGCCAGCATCCCCAAGGGGCCCCAATGCGTCGCGCCATCGCTACCCTGGCGCCACCATGATCGATGGATCCACACCATTTGAGCCCTCCGATGGAGCGCTCGCAGACCCGGAGTATCGAGCCGCCCTGGTCGATTTGTTCGGGGTGCTCGCGTATGGCGAGCTCGTAGCGTTCGAGCGGTTGGCTGCCGACGCGGCCATGGCACCCCGGGTCGGGGATAAGGCCGCACTCGCCGGTATGGCTACCGCGGAGTACCGGCACTTCGTTTCGCTTCGGCAGCGTCTGGTCGAACTGGGAGCTGATCCGGATGAGGCGATGGAACCGTTCCGCCGGCCCATCGACGAATTTCACGCTCACACAAAACCCGCCGATTGGCTCGAGGGACTGGTCAAGGCATACGTGGGGGACGGCATCGGCACCGACTTCTACCGAGAGATCGCGGCTTATGTGGATCCGGCGAGCCGGGAACTCGTGCTGGATGTTTGCGGTGATCTCGGCCAATCGGCATTCGTGGTTGATCGGGTCCGCACGGCGATCGCTGCCGACCCGCGCGTTGCTGGTCGCCTTGCCCTGTGGGGTCGTAGATTGGTGGGGGAGGCGC
>JAQCBM010000061.1 GCA_027729865.1 Actinomycetota bacterium | reverse complement strand
CCTCGACTCACACAGTCGAGGTCGGGGAGGTACATCGGAGATTCGGAAGCAACAACTGACCGAAGTCAAGCCTGACACACTGGAGGTATGCGCCAGACGATGCGTGTCATTGTCGTCGAAGACGAGCCACTCTTCCGAGAGTTGCTGTGCACTGGATTGACCGTGGCCATGAACGATGTCGAAATCGTCGGCAGCTTCAGCTCCGCTGACGAAGCCCTCGCTGCCACGGATTGCTGGCCTGTGGATGTACTCCTCACCGATATCGATCTCGGTACGGGAGATGACGGCGTGGCACTCGGTTTGCGCGCTGCAACGGCGCACCTTGTCAAGGGCGTTGTTTTGCTCTCCAATTTCGCAATGCCAGCGATCCTGGTCGACATTCCCAGCACGACACCCGTCGGCTGGGCTTATCTGCTCAAGACGAGCGTCTCCAACCTCGATCAAGTGCGAAGAGCGATACGAGGTGCCCTTGACGGCGAACTCGTGGTCGACCAAGCACTGACCCGTGAACTGCGTCCGGTGAATACGAGTCCACTTGCGGGCCTCACCGCCAGGCAGCTCGAACTCCTGGCGTTGATGGCAAATGGTTGGTCGAATCAGTTGATCGCCCAACGCCTTTTCATCAGCGTCCGCACCGTTGAATCGACCGTCTCTAGCATAATCCGGAATCTCGGCATCGATCCCCAGGCGAAGCACATCAACGCGCGAGCAGCGTGCGTCGCGATGTTCCTACGGGACACGATTCGCCATCGCGATATCTCCCCCACCACCAGGGCGCAAGTGCTGGATACCGAATGATCCGCCAGCCCCGCCCGCTTCCCTTGATCATTTTCAGCGTCCTCAGCACCCTATTCATGCTGTGGACCTTCGACAGTTTCGAGTGGAGCCCATTTCAGTACGTGTTTCGAGTCGCGGCCGGGGCAGTCATCGCCCTCGCAGTGGAACTGCTTGTCTTAGCGCTCATCGTTCGAAAGTCAGTGTCCACCGTGACGAGGTCGCGCTGGTTGCTCGAGTATCTGTCGGCTTCGGCAACCGGAAGTGCTGCGCTTATCGCCTGGTTCGAACTCGCTGGGCTCACGCAGGACCGGGCGACTTTCGTGATCGCCCTTGTGTTTGTTACACGAGCAATCAACATCTGGTTGCTGGCTTACCTCACCGATCAAGTTTCCGAGTACCGGGAAAACATTCTCTCCACTCGCGCGGAACTGATCCCGAATCTTCTCGCTACGCAACAACTCAATAGCCTGGTAGAGACAGCGACCAAAGTCAGAGATCAACGCGACATCGAGCTGATTAGGCAAGAAGTCTGGTACCCGATGTTGCACCTTCAACATCACGTGAGAGAACTTGAGGATGAGCTGGCAGCCGCCGAGGTCGAGATGTTCATCGACCAGCACCTGCGGCCGCTAGCCCACCAAGTTCACCCGATCACCCTCAGCCGAGGCATCATTCCGGCCCTGCGCTCGCTCGACTTCGTCATCGACGCTGATGACAGCATCCAAACTCTGGACACCGAAAGCGACCTCGTGGACACCTCGGCGCGGATCGAAGTTTTTCGTTGGCTGCAAGCAGTAGAGATGGATGCCGACGTCCCCACCACCGTCGAAATCACGAGCGCTGGCGCCGAGGTACGTTTTGCGGTCCACGACGCACGCTGCGGCGACCTTGATTCCCTCCATCGAGTGGCAGGGCTTCGAGAAGCGGGCGCAAGAACCATCCTGGCACCTAGAGCCGGCGTCGAGCAGCCGGTCCTTCCGGCACCTGAGCCCGCGAGCAGCGCATCGAATTGGCTCCTGCGCCGAACATTGCTTGACGATTGGCAATGGTCGCCCGCGAGCATCCATCCGCGCCTGATACTCATCCTCGCGCTGACAGCGGGTGCCGTTCCATCCATCGCCTTCATCGCGTCTCCTCGGGTCACGGCATCTTCATTCATCGCTCCGGCGGCCTGGATCGTCATACCCGTCCTGATCGCTCTCGCGCTGCGAGCCATGCCAGCCATGCCAGCACCGTCATCCCCCCCGGCGAGGCCGCCCCAAGGCAGCCGGTATCGACAATCGATACGTTTCGTCGCAACGTGGCTCGCCTTCGGCATCCTTTCCGGCCTCCTCGTAGCGACACTCGAAGTGACGTTGGTGCCCGACTTCCACACAGACGTTGTATGGCAGGAGGTGGCGCGCGGCCTCACCCGAATCACGCTGCTCGGCGGCGCTGTCACGTTGGCCGCTGAGTTGGCATGGAACGCTCGACGTGCGAGTACGGACGTGCGCCAACGACTTACGATTGCCCACAGACATCGCGATGCTCTCTTGGCAAAGTCGCAACGGAAAGCGGAATTCATCGCACAGATTGTGCACCGAAAAATCCAGGGTCGAATGTCCGCTATCGCCCTGCTCTTTAGAGCCGGTGAATCATCTCGGGCGATCACTGAATTAGAGGCCCTCACGGCCAAGATGCTGCCCGACCTACTCGGTCGCATGATCGAGGAAGAGCCGGTCACCCCTCCCATGGATTCAAGCTTCGAGCCGCCACTCGGCTTGAATCTCGAGGTCGTCGCTGAGCAATCCTTTGCCTGGCACGCGTCACCATTTCGCGATCGGATCCGCGAGATCATCGAAGAAGCTGGGATCAATGCGCGTCGACACGGCCACGCCCGGCACATGAGCGTGCGCGTGATAGACCACACGACCACCGTGGAGGTCATCTGCAGGGACGACGGCAAAGGTTTGCGCAGGTCATCTACCCCGGGCCTGGGGAGTCGCCTGTTCGACACGGCCGTAGGTGACACCGGTTCCTGGAGCCTGCAGCGCCAGGGTATCCATACCGTCGCTCACTTCACCCTCGCTAAGCAGGTTCCGACGCCCGCGTGACCGGTGAGCAGTGCCAGCACTGATGACCACATCGGTTTCGCTTACTTCACTGCTGCCATGTCCATCGAACACCACGACAGCAAATACGTGATGGGCTGGTGGCGGGCGCTCGCCATCTGGTGGAAGGTCATCCTCCTTGCGCTGTTCGTGATTGTCTTCCTCGCGCTAGCACTCGCAATCCGAGTGTTCACGACGGTGAGCGATCCCTCCGCTCTTCTCAAGGAGGACAGACTCGTAAGCGCCGACGTATGGGACCCAGAACCGCGAATGTTGGCAGCTGGCCTTGGCTTCACGGGAATCATCGGAATCCCCGGGTTGGACGTCGAGGAATCTGAGTCCAGTTCCACCCGCGTGCGCTTGGCCGGCGGCACCTGGAACGTCGTCAAGTGCCGCGACGCAACACAAACCGATGTGTCCACCTACACGAGTGCGGCAACTCCCGAAGCTGTGGAAACGACGTACGGTCGGCAGGTCTTCTATTCGGACGGTCTTCCGATCGAGTTCAGCTGGCCGGCCCTCCCAAGCACCGTCGGCGCAAGCGACTTCCTGATCACACTCAACAACGGCACGACGACCGTTCCCGAAGTAGCCGCCGTGTGGCCCAATTTCGAATACAACGAGCGGAGCACGATCGTCCTCTTCGGTCACTTCGGCAACCGAATTGATCCGACGAAAGCCGGCGCTCTCTTTCCGATTCGGGTCGACGTCGTGAAATCCGATACCCCGCTCACCTTGGTAGGTCCAGGCAAGCAACTGATCTCCGCCGCCGGCATGGGCGTCGAGACGGGCGGCTCGCCGTACACCGATCCGAACATCTCACCGCACGAACGAGGGGGGCCCAGACTCGCGGCAGCAAAGTTGACGCGTTACTCATCGCGTGGCGATACCGGCCCGGCCATCTTTCAGCCCGGTCTGCTTCCCAACCATGGTGAGGCGCTTTACGGAGACGCCGCGCAATACCGTTTGCGCGTCTTGACTACCGGGGGCATGACACCGGATGGCGTCCGCGGCATGCATCCTGACGAATTCGAGCGCTTCTTCCGGCTATCGGCAACGGACGAAGACGGGCGTGAGATAACCATCGACAAACAGGGGACCGATTACGAGATCAATGGCGGTCGACTTCGCGTTGAGGGCTTGGCTGACTTAGGTTTGAAGCAAGATCAGTATGACGACTGCTACAAGGAGGACCGGGACAACCAGATCGACATCGTGATCTCTGGAGATCTCGATGCCGTACGCGCCATCAAGCGTGTGCAGATGCCATCGACGGGGAACTACTCACCGGTCTACAACCCCGGTGGCCCGGGCAACAATCCGGCACCCGGAGTCCGCTACGCCGCACCCAGTCCACCGATCGACATTGCTGTCCTAGACGCCTTGGACGAACCGCTCGTGGTGGACTACCCGTGAACCACCCATATCGACCCAGATCCACGGCACATCAGTTCCATAAGAGCACTGGAACTGGTCCACCGTCCATGGCAGGCGATTGGCTGGTGGCGAAGCACCCCAATAAAGAAAGGAACCCAGAGCCGAAGCCCTGGGTTCCTTGCGTTGGTAGCGGGGGCAGGATTTGAACCTGCGACCTCTGGGTTATGAGCCCAGCGAGCTACCGAGCTGCTCCACCCCGCGCCGCTTCCTTCGAAGTTCCGCAAGGATACGTCACCTCTCACCTGGCGCGTGCGCCCGGGTCAGGTGACGGTTTCCTCGGGGATCGCTTCTTCGACACCCTCATCGGTGGGTGCCGGTAGTGCCTCGCCCGCTAACTGCGCCTCAGCGGCCGCCGCACGCTCGAGTGCTTCGGCTAGTCGATCCTGGGCCTCACCGTACGCACCGAAGTCACCTTGGGCCAGAGCGTCTTGACCGTCGGCGTAGGCCTGCTGAGCGTCCTGGATGGCAATCGTGAGATCGGTCAGCGGGTCACCCGTCGACGGAATCGGCTCCGGCGCAACATCCTCGGGTATAGGCAGAGGCTCAGGTCCTTCCTCGGGAATGAACTCGGGATCAACCGTGGCCGCGGGCGACGACCCGAATACCTGGCCGAGCGCTCCGGACAAAGTGTCGTCCAGCGCCACGTTTGCGCCATAGCCAACGAGAACCTTGCGCAGCAGCGGGTAGCCCTCGGACGCTGCTCGAAGGTAGACGGGTTCGACGTACAACAGACCATCGTTGAACGGCAGCGACAGCAAGTTGCCGAACTCAATCTCCGACCCACCTCTGCGCAAGAGCGACAACTGTGACGACACAACCGGGTCGGATTCGAAGTTGTTTTGCACCTGCTGCGGACCTGGCGTGGTCGTGTTCGAGGGCAACTGCAAGACGCGAATCTTGCCGTAATCCTCACCCGGTGCAGAGTTCACCTGCATAAACGCCGCCAGCGTCTGGCGTCGCTGCGGAGCGAAAGTTGTGGTGAGCGAGAACGCAGGCTGTATCTCCCCAGGCATCTGCAAGGTGAGGTAGTACGGCGGTTGGAACACCTGGGCGGGTGTGACGGTGGGATCAAACGGAACGATCCACACGGCCGTACCGTTGTAGAAGGTGTCGGCATCTGTCACGTGGTACCGGGACATCGTGAACCTTTGGACCTTGAACAGATCCTGCGGGTAGCGCACATGCTGTTCCACCGCATCTGGCATAGCCGATCGGGGCTCCACCACGTCAGGGAAGGCCTTCTGCCAGGTTTGCAGAACCGGATCGGTTTCATCCCACGCGTACAAGGTGACCGAGCCTTCATATGCGTCGACAACAGCCTTGACCGAATTGCGCATGTAATTCACCTGGTCGCGCGCAATCAATCCTGCGGCAAAGTTCGCTCCGCTGATGGAGTCTGCAGTGGCTTCGGACAACGACACCCGACTGGAGTAGGGGAAGTCATTGCTCAGGGTGTAGCCGTCCACGATCCACTTGATGCGGCCATCAATCACGACCGGGTACGGATCTTGATCCAACGTCAGCCACGGCGCCACCTTGCCCACACGGGTCAAGGGATCCCGGTCCCACATGATCTGCGAATCAGCATTGACCAAGTCCGACAAAAGGATATTGGTGTCCTGGAACTTGGTCGCGAACAGCAACCGACCGAACAGCGAACCCATCGGGACTCCGCCGTCACCTTCGTACGTGGTGTTGCGCTGACCGGAAGGACTTTGATCGTCCGGGTAGTCCAATTCAACCGGCGGACTGCCCTCGGGTGCGCCCACGATGGAGTACGGCGGAGAGAACTCTCCGAAGTAGATGCGTGGTTGTTCCAAGTCAAGGGCCCCCACGGGCGGGATGTCGCTAGCGAAGAAGTCTGGCGTGCCGTTGGACAGCGCCGTGTTGTCGTACGCCGCGACCACGCCGTAACCATGCGTGAAAACGGCGACTTCATTGGTCCAGTTGCGCTGACCATCGGGAATACCCGCCAAGTTGATCTCGCGGGCGGCGATCACGGCGCCTCGCTGTTGGTCCTCGAGCGTGTACCGGTCGATGTCCAAGCGAGCGTTGAACGAGTAGTAGCCACGGATCTGCTGCAGCTGGTTGTAGGTGGGAGAAACGACCGCCGGATCGAGCAGACGTATGTTGTCCAGTGTTCCGGCACTCACCTGCAAGACTTCCTCCGACGGCGGCGAGACCGATCCCGCGTACTCCTCAACCGCTGCTTCGGCGATGTTGAACGCATCGCGAGTGGCTTCGATATTGCGTTCGATGAAGGGTCGCTCGCGCACCAATTCGCTCGGACGAACCTGGAACTGTTGAACGATCAGTGGGTACACCCCACCAACGATCACCGACGTAAGGATCATCAAGCCCAACCCGATCAGCGGAATTATCCACTGGCGGATGAAGATGTTGATCACAAACAACAGCCCGACGAGCAGGGCGACGAAAGTCAGGATGTTCAACGCGGGCAACACCGCGTTCACGTCGGTGTACTGCAGCCCCGTGAAACCGCCGGCAAGGTCGGTACTGCGCAGCATCAGTTCGTAGCGGTCCAGCCAGTACGCCGCGGCCTTCAAGAAAAGCAGAATTGCCAGCAGCGCGGACAACTGAACCTGCGCAGCCCGCGTTGCCCGATCGCCCTTGGGCTGCAAGCGCAGTCCCCCATACAGGTACTGCACCACCACAACCAGACCGAGAGCGATGAATGTGGCAACGAATGCATAGCCGAGCATGAATCGAAGGAAGGGCAGATCGAAGGTGTAGAAGGACGCGTCCATTCCGAATTGTGGATCCTTGATCCCAAATGGAGTGGAGTTGCGCCATTGCAGGAATCGACCCCACTCTCCGGCACCCGCGAGGCCACCGAACAAGCCCAACACGATCGTTAGCCCGAGCACTATCCGACCTCGATACGGCTCAATGGCTTCTCGATATCGCTCCAAAGAAGCTTGCTCGGGCGTAGTGCCCGCGAATTCCGGGCGCGTTCGGTAAGCGACGATCAGCGCGATGAGCACCACCAACGCCAGAGCCAGTCCGAAGGCAGCGAACAAGATGCCTCGCGTGACGATCGCGATCGTGTACACCTGGGGCTTGTCAACCGACGTGAACCACAGCCAATCGGTATAGAACCCGGTGAAGAGCACGAAGGAAACGAGCAGGGCTGCCAGAACACCAATCGTGGGGAGGAGCACTCCTCCGCGTCGTCGCTCAGCTGGGTCCGTGCCCACGCCACCGGTCGGGAAATTGAAAGTCACCTTGCCAACTTACGACACGTCCTGCGATCAGTCCTGCGCAGGGCACGCATCCAGCGATTCGCCTGCCGTCCATGCGCGGATGGCATCCACGGCCTCGGTCAGGGTCGTGACGGGCACCACTGTCAAGCCATCAGGAACATGCCCCTGCGCCTCTGCGCAATGCCGCTCGGGCATCACGAACAGCTCGGCTCCCGCATCCCGGGCGCCCGCCAGCTTCTGGCGGATACCTCCGACCGGGCCCACATTGCCGTCCGGGTCGATGGTTCCAGTGCCAGCAACATGACCACCCGCGGTGAGGTCCTCGGGAGTGAGTTTGTCCACGATCCCGGTTGCGAACATCAATCCGGCGCTGGGACCGCCCACATCCTGCAAGGTGAAATCGATGTCGAAATCAGGCGTGAAGAACAGGCCCACCGTCACTCCCAGGTACGGAGTCTGCGCATCCGTGGGGTTCGCCTCGGAGGTGATGTCGAAAACGACGGGCTCGCCTTGACGTTCCACCTCGAAAGCGAAAGTGCTGCCGATCGGCTTCGCGCGGACGATTTCCACTACCTGACCTGGTTCGGTTATCGCGGTTCCGTCGATGGACACGATCCCGTCGCGCGGCTCGAAGAACTCCCCCGCGGGCGCATCGGCCAGAACCGCTGTGGCAACTACCTCCGTTGAGACGGGAACTCCAAGGAAGGTCAACGCCGCACCGACCGCATCGGACTCGGACGTACTGAACAGCGCAGCCTGGCGCTGTCTTACTTCTTCGCCCGTGACATCGTCGGGATAGATCAGTTCGCGCGGGACTACCGCATCTGCAGTACTGAACCAGGCGCCGATCGCCTCACCGAAGGTCAGGCCACCCCGAGGACCACCAGACTCACGAACCGTGGTCATGTCGAGGTTGCCCGTCACGGGATACGTGGTGGTGCCTTCGATGCGGATGAAGGGTTCGCCGTCGTTCTCACCGATCACGTTGAAAGTCGGACCCGGTGCCAGCTTGACATACGGCACAGGCAGCAGGACGGCGATGAGCACCAGGGAAACCAAGGCGAAGACGCTGATGATTAGCGTGCGAGTCCGTTCGCTCACACGGCGCGCTCGGGCAGCCAGCGAATGCAGCCGGCCGGTGGATTGGCTCACCGTGGGGCTGGACCGCGCAGGTCGTCAGATCCGCGGGGGGTGTTCGGAATCGGGCGCTCCATAGCTTCACGAAGCCGGGCACGGTCGGTCATGGGATCGGTACGCGGGTCGCCGATACGCGAGCGCAAACCGACAACCGCTATCGCGATAGCAGTGATCGCGATCGGGATCGCCCACCACACCAGCGCCGACACATTCGTTCCTTCCGCGATGAACCGCGCCCTAGAAACCCGCAGTTACCAGCCTTGAGAGTACGACAGCCTGGCTCAACCGACATTCCAGGGCAGGGTCGGTCTGCCGTCCAAGGGGGACGCAGGAGGCATCTCATGCGTGAAGCCCCCGGGTCGCGTAGCGGATGTTCGCCTTCCCCTTGCGCACATCCACCCGTTATCCCGGGGGCCTCGACCCGCAGACGCTAGGGAAGTCGATCGGTCGCCGTCAAACCAAACCCGACATTTGGCCGCTTGGCATGTGTACACAACTGGGGACAGGCTGGGTACAACACGTGGACTGGGTGTGGACACACGGTGCATCACAGTGTGTACAACGTGAGGATGATCCCGATAAACAAGCCTCCGGCTAGGGATTTTCTTACCCCCAGCCTGTGG
>JAQCBM010000060.1 GCA_027729865.1 Actinomycetota bacterium | reverse complement strand
GTCAAGCCATTGACTCGTGTGGCGAAACGCGCGATGGGCGCATCGAACCAGCCGCAGCGGCGATTACGGCCCGTGGTGACGCCCACCTCCCCACCGATGGTGCGCAGCCGTTCACCGTCGTCGTCGAACAACTCCGTGGGAAATGGTCCTGAACCCACGCGCGTTGTGTAGGCCTTCAAGATGCCGATCACGCGTGAGATGCGCGTAGGTCCGATGCCACTACCCGTGCAGGCACCGCCAGACGTCGGATTACTGGAGGTGACGAACGGGTAGGTGCCATGGTCCACGTCGAGCAACGTGCCCTGTCCACCTTCGAGCAATACGACCTTGTTGTCATCGAGCGCGTTGTTGAGCAGCAGAGAGGTATCAGCAACCATCGGCGCCAACGGCTCGGCGTACTGCAACAACTCGTCAACAATCGTGTCAACATCAATTGCACGTCGATTGAAGACCTTGACGAGCACTTGGTTCTTATTCGCCAACGCACCTTCGACCTTCTGGCGAAGGATCGACTCATCGAACAGGTCCTGAACGCGGATGCCGATGCGGGCGATCTTGTCGCTGTAGGTCGGACCGATGCCGCGGCCGGTGGTGCCGATCTTGCTCTTACCGAGGAAGCGCTCGGTCACCTTGTCCAGCGTGACGTGGTACGGCGTGATCAGGTGCGCATTCGCACTGATGACGAGTTTGGACGTGTCCACACCCTGCTGCTGCAGGCCCGCGATTTCCTCGAGCAGCACCGCCGGATCGATCACCACACCATTACCGATAACGGGCGTCACTTCGGGAGTGAGGATGCCGCTGGGCAGTAGGTGCAGGGCGAACTTGCGATCCCCGATGACCACAGTGTGCCCGGCGTTGTTGCCGCCTTGGTAGCGAACTACGTAATCCACGCGACCACCGAGCAGGTCGGTCGCTTTCCCTTTGCCCTCATCGCCCCACTGGGCGCCGACGAGCACGATTGCAGGCACGAGCGGAGAGGCTATCGGATATCGATAAGGCCCTAAATCCAGAGAGGATTCGCGGCTTATGTCTGACTGAGCGCCTGACCAAGGGCCCGCCCGGACAGCCACGCCGCCTCCACGCGGGGTCCCCCGGCCCAGGCGTCGCCGGCCAGAGACACGGGGAGCTCGGGATGCATCCAGAACTCCTCGTCGAGAGCTGCGATCGGGCGAGCAAGGGACCAGCGGTGCGCCCACGACCACGACGGCAAAGCTTCGATCCCCAAGACGCGGCGGGTTGCGGCGATCACGTTCGGCAGCACTCCGCTTGGGTCTTCGAGGTGCCCGGCGGCGAAGACCGGATTGACGTGCGCAACAAGCACCGGGGCATCATCACCACGGCGCTTGCCGTCATCAGCAATCCAGGTGATCACCGGATCGTCGTTGACGAAGACGCCGTCGATATCCATCCACTGCTGTTCGTCGAAAACCAGCGTTACCGCGATAACCGGCTCCCACGTGATGCCTACCGTTGGCAGGAGACCGTCGGGAACGAGTCGGTTCGCCTGAGGCTGGGGCATGCATAAAGCGACGTGCTGTGCTTCGAAGTGATCAGCCCGAACACCCGCATCGGTGATGTCGATTCTCTCGATATGCGTTTCCGTCACGATCGTCGACAGTGACTGCGCGAGGTGTTCCACGACGGAACGCAAACCCGCTGGCGCCGCATAACGCATCGGCCCGGTTTTCACTCCCACCATGGTGCCTTCGGTGTGAACGTGGAAGGTGTCCGTCCACGGCCGCACCACACCGGCCGTGATCATTTCCTCGACAACCGTGCGGAAACCCGGGTTACTCACGGTGAAGTAGCTCGCGCCGTAATCCACCACGCGACCGTCAAAAGCCGTCCCGGTGTCTCGCAAACGCCGTGAGGCCATGCGCCCACCGATGGCACGTCCACGATCCGCCACCATGACGTTCATACCGCCTTGCTGAGCCGCTACGGCCGCCGTAACGCCCGAAAGTCCAGCTCCGACGACAAGGAGGTTCGATGTGCTGGTCACGTTGGGAGGCTAGTGCCACGATTGGCAGGTGAGCACACCGACGCAGTCACCCGAAATCGGCGAGACGATTACCGCTGCAGGCATTAAGACGAATATCCATATCTTGCGTAATGACTCGCCAGTAGACAACGTGTTGCTGTTGCATGGTTCAGGCCCAGGCGTGTCGGCCTACACCAATTGGCGCTTGACCATGCCGGAACTTGAGCCGTACATGACGGTGATTGCACCCGACCTTGTGGGATTCGGCTTCACCGAACGCCCCGCGGACATCAGTTACAACCTTGAGACTTGGACTCACCATGCGATCGGAGTCCTGGACGCACTCGGAATTGAGCGCACCCACGTGATCGGGAACTCCTTCGGCGGAGCCCTCGCACTCTCCCTGGCAACTCAACACCCCGACCGGATCGATCGAATGGTGCTCATGGGCGCGGTGGGGGTGCCGCACGAGATCACCGCGGGCCTCGATGCAGTGTGGGGTTACGAACCCTCTCCGGAGAACATGCTGAAGGTGATGCAGTACTTCGCGTATGACCAATCGCTGTTCAACGGCGAACTCGCGCAATTGCGTTATCAGGCAAGCATCCGCCCCGGTGTGCAAGAAGCCTTCGCTTCGATGTTCCCAGCCCCTAGACAAGAGGCGTTGAACGCATCCTGCGTGCCCGAGGCTGACATCCGATCCATTGCCGCACCGACGTTGATCGTGCACGGACGCGACGATCAGGTGATTCCGATGACAACGTCGCTGCGCTTACTCGAACTTATCGACAACAGCCAACTGCATGTGTTCGGCCAGTGTGGGCACTGGACGCAAATCGAGAAGAGCGAGGAGTTCGCCGAACTAGTGATCGACTTCCTGACGCGCTAATCGGCTAGCGCGTACTGCCGGTTACCAGCGTGGAGCCTGCGAATCGCAATCGGTGAGGAAATCACCGATCCGTATGACTTCCTCTTCCTCGCCAATCGCATTCGCTGCACGGCCCAAGGCGGCCAAGCAGCGCAGGAAACCACGATTGCCTTCATGGCTCCACGGCACCGGACCGTGGCCCTTCCAGCCATTCCGGCGAAGCGCGTCCAACCCACGGTGATATCCCACACGCGCGAAGGCATAGGACTCGACAACGCGGCCTTCGGCCCACGCCTGATCGGCCAGCACGGCCCATGCGAGCGAACTCTGCGGGTGTGCGCGAACTACCGAATCCGGATCGGCACCTGCAGCCAACTCTGCTTCCACTACGGGATCCGCCGGCAACAGCGTTGGCGGCGGACCCCCCAGCAGGTTTTCTCCTAATGCCATGGTCGATTAGGTGATCGACGCGGCGTAGATCTCAGCGATCGCTGCATCGAGCGTGGAGGTGAACTCCGCCTCGCTCATCTGCGCGGTGAGGCCCTCGCTCAAGGCCCGCGAGAAGCTCGCGATCATGCCGTTGTTGGCGGTGAGGATGTCGCACGCCTCATCGCGTGAGTAGCCACCGGACAACGCCACCACGCGCATCACCTTCGGGTGCTCGATCAAGGGGGCGTAGAAGTTGTTGTGGCTCGGTAGCGAGAGCTTGAACACAACCTGCTGACCCTCGGGCACCCGGTCCAGCCAAGCAGCGAGCTTGTCGCGCAACGACTCTTCGATCGCTGCCTTCGTGGCGCTGTGGATGTCCACCTCCGGCTCGATGATCGGCACCAGGCCGGCGTCGAGGATCTGCAGGCCAACCTCGAACTGCTGATCGACCACTGCGGTGATGCCGGCGTCGTTGTTGTCTTTGATGACCGAACGCATCTTGGTTCCGAACACACCCTTGTCACGGGCGCGAGAAAGCAGCGCATCAAGCTCGGGCATCGCCTTCATGACCTGTGCACCGTTTTCTTCATCGGCTAGGCCCTTGTCGACCTTGACGACCGGAACGATGTTCTTGGTCTTCCACAAGTACTCGGCGGTGCCGACACCCTCGATGTCGCGATCCATGGTTCCTTCGAACAAGATCGCCGCGAGCACGCGATCGCCGTTGAAGGCCGAGTTGGTGATGATGCGCGAGCGCATCTGGTGCACGAGGTCGAACATCTGCTCCTCACCGGAGTACTCGTTTTCCTCGATGCCGTAGAGCTTGAGGGCCTTGGGCGTGCTTCCGCCACTTTGATCAAGTGCTGCGATGAAGCCCTTGCCCGAGCGGAACTTCTCCGCCATCTCCTGGTTCATGGGGGTCCTTCCCGGATTAACTGCCAGTGAGCCTCAACCCTACCGAGAAGCGTGCAAGCGTTTCCAGGGGCGAGCCGCAGGCTTGCTCGGCTACTCGGGAGATTGACCGAACCGACGACGACGTATCCACGCGTGCATGGCGATCGCAGCCGCCGCACCCACATTGATCGACCGGGTCGAGCCGTACTGCGCGATGGACACAACGGCGTCGCAGGCATCGATGGCTTCGGGAGCCAAGCCCGTTCCCTCCTGGCCGAAGAACAGCACGCACTCCTCTGGCAGATCGAACTGCTCGAGCGGAGTGGAAGCCGGGACGTTGTCGATGCCGATGATGGGGATCCCGGCCTCAACCGCCCAGGCCTTGAGCTCGGTCACCGATTCGTGGTGGCGAATGTGCTGGTAGCGGTCGGTCACCATCGCGCCGCGCCGGTTCCAGCGCTTGCGACCGACGATGTGGATCTCTTTGGCAAGAAACGCATTGGCGGTGCGCACGATCGATCCGATGTTGAAGTCGTGTTCGAGATTCTCGATGGCAACGTGGAAGGGATTTCGTTTCGTATCAAGGTCGGCAACGATCGCCTCGAGTTTCCAGTAGCGGTACTCGTCCACCACATTGCGGTGATCGCCGTCGCGAAGCAATTCCGGATCCAGTCGCGGATCATCGGGAAGCGGGCCCGTCCACGGGCCCACTCCTGGGCTGATGTCGGAGCCGTCGGCCGTGTAGTCCGCGGTGGCGTCGTCGTTATTCAAGGCCAAGGTCAGCGAGCGTGTAGGCGGCGCGATACGGCAAGCCACGCTCTTCGATCGCTGGGCCAGCGCCGCGGTCGACGATCACCGCAACTCCGGCGATGCTTGCACCGGATTCGATGAGCGCATCCACGGCAGTCAGCACGGAACCACCGGTGGTGGATGTGTCCTCGACCGCGAGAACAGTGCGACCCGCAACATCCGGTCCCTCGATTCGGCGCTGCAGACCATGCGTCTTCTCGGCCTTGCGGACAACGAAAGCATCGAGAGTCAGTCCGTCGCGCGCTGCCGAATGCATCATCGCGGTGGCAACCGGATCAGCACCCAACGTGAGGCCACCCACAGCCTGGTAGTCCCAATCCGCTGTTGTCTCACGCATGACCTGACCAACGAGCGGTGCAGCAACAGCATCGAGGGTCACGCGGCGAAGATCGACGTAGTAGTCAGCCTCCCGGCCACTCGACAAGATGACCTTCCCGTGCACCACGGCCTTGTCGATGATCTGCTGCTTGAGTTCGTTCCACGCTGGGCTATGCGACATGTCGCAACCCTAGAGCCCTAACGTGAGCAGGTGCCCACTTCTAACGACGACGCTTCGCCCCGAGTGATCGTGCTGCCCGATGCATCGTGGGTGGATCGCGACGAGGTGGTTGTGGCGATCAAGCGGACCGGGCTGGGAGTTCTCGACATCGCGACACCCATGGAATCCAAGGCTGTCTGCGCCGCGATCATCAGCGCGCAGGTTCATCCTCCGCTGATCGTGGTGGCACGCGGTGATGGGTGCCATGTACTGCCCGCTGTGGCCTTGTCGCTACGAACACAGCACCGCGACACAGCTGGCTACGTACTCGTTGATCCGGATGCCCCACCATCCACGGACACCTGGCCCGAAGCTCCGGTGACTGTGGTGAGCACCACGCAAGAAGACGGTAAGTCTCTGCGCGGATGGCCGATTGTGTCTGCAGCAGGTGATGTCGCGGGGTCGGTCGCACTCGTGGTGACGCAGATAGCGCACGGTTAACGCTGCGTCTCAGCGTGATTGCGGGAACCTCGAGGACGTTTGACGAACTCCCGTTGCCTTACGAACGAGCGGTCGCGGCAGAACGCGCAGCAACGATGACAACGCCTTGTATTGCGTGCCGGCGACGCTGATCACGCGTCCGGCACGTGCGTCGCGTAGCGCTTGGCTGACAACGTCGTCGACGTTCAACCACATCCACTCCGACACCGAGTCCATCTGCATGCCGGCGCGTTGATGAAACTCGGTATGGGTGAATCCAGGACAGACAGCGATGGGTCGCACGCCTGTGCCCGATAACTCGACGGCAAGACTTTCGGTGAACACCGTGGCCCACGCTTTCGCAGCCGAGTAGGTGCCACCGGTGATCCAACTTGCCACGCTGCTCACGTTGAAGATGTAACCGCGACCTCTGTCGACCATGCCTGGTACCGCCGCGTGCGTGAGTTGCATGACCGCGGTGACGAGCACGTCGAGCATCTGCTGTTCCTGCTCGAAACTCGTGTCCAAGAAGCCACCCTTGACTCCGAACCCCGCGTTGTTCACCAATACGTCTATCTCACTCGCGCGGACCACCTCGGCGATTCGCTCGATATCCGAGCGGTCGGTGAGGTCCGCGCGGACCACCTCGGTGGCAACGCCGTAGTCCGCGCGCAGTTGGTCGGCGAGCGTGCTCAGACGAGCCTCATCGCGGCTTACCAGCACGAGGTCGTGCTTCTGGGCAGCCAAAGCTCGGGCGAATCCTTGACCGATTCCTGACGTGGGACCGGTGATCAATGCTCGGGGCATCGGCCCATCTTGGTAGAGGTGACGACGTACCGTGGCCTTATGGCCATGCGCGCCCCGGGGGTCTTCCTCACCAGCTTGCTGCTGACGGCCGGTCTTGCGCTGCACGCGATGCCGGCGGCCACGGCCGCTGAGATCACCACGCAGCCTCGGGTGGTCGGGGGGCAGGAGGCCGATCCAGACGAGTTCGGCTTCGTCGCATCTGTCCTGAGCGCACCGCGCTACCGGCAATCGGGCGCCTACCAGGCCCAATACTGCGCAGCCAGCCTCACTTCGCCCACGACCCTCGTGACTGCAGCGCACTGTTTGGTGGATCAGCAGACCGGTGAGCGTTTGCGGCCACGAGACATTCTCATCGCGTTCGGATCGGATCTTCGCTCGCCGCGGGTGCGCGTGATCGGAGTCGAGGACTTCGCGATTCATCCCGACTACCGCGTGAAGACCGCTGCGAATGACATCGCGGTTGTATACCTGGCTGAGCCGGTTACGGATTTTCCAACTATCGACGTGGCGCAGGGCGCCGACGTTGTGGCGTACGACGCACCCGGAACGGCAGCCCAAGTAGCTGGCTGGGGCAATACCCGGGCGCGGGGCGATCGCTTCTTGCCGGAATTGCAGGTGGGCAACGTCCGCGTGTTTCCGGCATCTGCCTGTGGACGGGGCAAGGGCTACGAAGTCAACGGCGTGCAGTTCAAGGGCTTCAGCAAACGTGAGGCCAATCCACGGACGATGCTGTGCGCGGCAGGTGCCTCACCTGCTGGTGACGTCATCGATGCGTGCCAAGGGGATAGCGGAGGTCCACTAACTGCAGGCGTTGGTGACGCGCGACGACTCATCGGCGTTGTCAGTTGGGGTCAACAATGCGCGTCGAGGTTGCCGGGTGTTTACACGCGGGTCAGTGCAGAGACTGATTTCCTGATAGACGCCGGAGTCCTGGGACCGCAGCCTCCGATCCTCGCACCGGTGGTCGAAGTCATCGAGCAAACGCCTACAACCGCACGAGTGCGAATCGTTGCGCCGCAAGACGGAACCCGCATCACTGCGTTTGCGGTGACTGCTACCGATGAATCCACCGGTCAGGTCTACTCCTGCACAACAGCACCGAAGCCCGGTGGCCGTTCAGCGACGTGCGAATTCACAGATCTACCGACTACGGGCTCGCTGCGCGTTGAAGCTATTTCGGGTAACGCTTCCGGTAGTTCGCCAGTTTCCAGCCCGATAGTCGTTGAGTTGTAACCGGCACTTTCACATCAACAAGGACAGCGATGCTTCCCGCGTCCGTGCAGTCTGCGCTTGCACCTGCAAGAACATCGCTTCCCGAACTCGGCGCTCCGCACTGCACCCGGAATACATTGCAGCGCCCGCGCGTGCCGTCACCACTGCAGTAGCAGCATCAACTGCCATCCGAAGAGCCTGAGCCCGCAAGGAAATTCGTTCATCAGCGGGGCCGTTCGAGTCGATGGCGGCGTAGGCACGTCGTCGTAATTCACGCGCTTGAGTAGCGAATGACTCGACCAACGCGAAAAGCTGCGGGTTCTGTCGCTTCTCAGCGATTTCGCGCAACTCCTGGACGGCACCGCGGATGATTCCGAAAGAGGCTGGATTGACGTCGATCGTTTTCATCGCATCGGCCTGCTGCCAGTCATTGAAATCGATCAATGCAGCGACGCTCGTGTCGGGAATCATCACCTGATCGAAGGTGATCGGTCGAGTGTGTGTGCCGGACATGGCTAGAAGTTTCAAAGGCTCGTGCACGTGCATTCCTGACAAGTACGCGGGATCGCGGCCAGCCGCAAGATAGAAGCAGACGATCTTGTCCGCGTAGTCGCCCGAGGCTCGCACCATCACGAGCATCACATCTGCGATGTCCCACGACGTAACCCAATCGAGCTTGCCGGTGATGGACCAACCGCCGTGTACGCGTTCGGCCACGGGATTCGGTGGGCCGGGACGACGCAGGTGCGCGAAGGCAACTGCTCCTAGATAACGGCCTGAGCGCAGACCTTCCAGCCAGCGGTCCTGAAGCTCCTCCACCACCGGTACGTGATCACCGCTATGCGCGGCAGCCAAAGTCTTCATTGGCGTTTGGTGCTGGGTCCAGCAGAACCAGACCGAGGCATCGGCCATCGCGATTCGCTCGGCAATCTCCCGCTGACGAGCCGACGGTTCGAGCGCCTCCCCAAGCAGGCCCGCGTCCGCGAGTGCATCGATCTCCGAGCGGGCGATGCCGTGTTGATCGGACTGCGCTGCGCGCTCGGCTATTCCCGCGAGCACAGCCTCAGCATCGTCGCCGAGCCGCCACTCACCCACGGCTTCATCCGGACCAATAACGTCCATTCGCCCACGCTAAGCCCACTAGCGTTTGCCCCGTGGACTCCCCCTTGGTTGCTCGGATGCGTGAGCACGCCACGAGCGTCTTCGCCGAGATGTCCCACTTAGCGCGACGCACCGAGTCCATCAACCTCGGTCAGGGCTTTCCTGACACCGACGGACCGGCCGAGATTGACGTGACCCCCTTTGCTGGTCCAGTTCTTCTGAGAGCTGGTGGGTAGTCAGGCCGCT
>JAQCBM010000059.1 GCA_027729865.1 Actinomycetota bacterium | reverse complement strand
CGGCACCGATGCCGTACACCCAGCCCACCGGCGCCACGATCACAAGAAGCAGTGATGTCACGACCATGAGCCAGGAGTAGGCGACGACGTGCCGCGCAACGCTTCGTGGTGAGCGCGTGACCGGCAGCATCGGAACACCCGCAGCGCGGTATTCCTCGCGGTACTTGATGGCAAGCGGCCAATAGTGGGGTGGCGTCCACCAGAAGACGATCATGAACAGCACGACAGGCGCGAGGCTGAGTGAGCCCGTTACTGCGGCCCAGGCAATGAGTACTGGCATGCACCCGGCGGCCCCACCCCACACGATGTTCTGATCGGTGCGGCGCTTGAGCAACATGGTGTAACCCACCGCGTATCCGACGATCGCGATGAGAGCCAAGAGTGCCGACAGCGGGTTGGCCAAGACAGTCAGGACCGTGATGCTGAGCGCACCCAGGATCAGGCCCTGCAGGAAGCCGGCGCGCATGGATACCGTTCCGCGAACTGCAGGACGATGCGTGGTGCGGTGCATCACCGAATCGATGTCGCGGTCGTACAAGCTGTTGAAGGTGTTCGCTGCACCCGCCGCGAACGCTCCACCCGTGAGCACGGCCACGGTCGCCTGCCAGGTGGGAAAACCCTCTGCAGCCAAGAACATCGTCGGAACCGCGGTGACCAGGAGAAGCTCGATGATCCGCGGCTTGGTGAGCGCGATGTGCGCTCGGATCTGTGACCCGATCGAACCCCGAACGCGGGTCGAACCCACCGAATCGGCGATTGCCACGGGGCTCTCCTCTTGTGCCGGGTCGTGTGGTTCCAAGGTGCAGGAATCATGGTCGGTGCTTCGGAACTCTCACTGCAGCGTACAAGGGACTAGATGGTCCGTCTGCGGATACGTGGCCAATAGGGTTCATTCATGCTCACGACTTCGCGATTTCCGGTGAGAAATTCCGCCCCAGACTCCCCCGTTTCCTGGGCCGACGACGACGCCCAAGCCGTCACGTATTTGCGTGCCTTGGCCATGGACGCGGTGCAATCGGTCGGGAATGGTCACCCGGGAACAGCGATGTCGTTGGCACCGGTCGCGTACCTCCTTTTCCGGGACTTCGTCCGTCACGACCCAACAGATCCATCGTGGCTTGGCCGGGATCGATTCGTGATGAGCGCCGGCCACTCAAGCCTGACGCTGTACAGCCAACTGTTTTTGTCGGGCACATTGGAACTCGATGATCTCCGGACCTTCAGAACCTGGGGATCGCGCACACCGGGGCATCCGGAATACGAACATACCGCGGGCGTCGAGACCACCACCGGCCCCCTTGGGCAGGGCCTGGCGACCGCTGTGGGCATGGCGATGGCGGCTCGCTACGACCGCGGCATGCTCGACGCGAACTGTGCACCTGACGCCGAGAGTCCGTTCGACCACCGGGTGTGGGTCATCGCCTCCGATGGCGACCTCGAAGAAGGTATCTCCGCAGAGGCATCGTCGTTGGCTGGGCGTCAGCAATTGGGCAATCTGTGCGTGATTTGGGATGACAATCGCATCTCCATCGAAGGAGATACATCAATCGCCTTCACCGAAGACGTGGTGGCCCGCTACCGAGCACACGGGTGGAATGTCCACGAGGTCGAGATGTTGCCTTCTGGTGACGTCGATGTGACTCGCCTTGCCGCTGCGTTGCGTGCCGCTCAGATGGACACCTCCGCCCCGACTTTCATTCGCCTTCGGACCACCATCGCGTGGCCGGCTCCATCGGCGCGCGGCACCGCCAAATCGCATGGCGCCGCGCTGGGCACCGATGAAGTCGCGGCCACCAAACGCGAACTTGGTTTGAACCCCGACGAACATTTCGCCTTCGATTCCGAACTTCTGGCCCGCATTCGCGGGCAACGCACAGACGCAGGGATCGCGTCACGCACGGACTGGGAGTCGCGATTCACCGCGTGGAAGTCCGAGAACCCGGATTCAGCCAAACTCCTGACTCGCCTGTTGACCGGTGAGCCTCCCGCGGACCTGGATCAGGCACTCCCGCACTTCGAAGTAGGGACGTCAGTCGCCACCCGCAAGGCATCCGGCGACACCATCAACGCGTTTGCTGCAGTTATGCCTGAGTTGTGGGGCGGATCTGCCGACCTCGCGGAGTCCAACAACACCACCATCGCCGGTGCAAAGAGTTTCCTGCCGGAAGACACCGCGACTTCGTCACCGTACGGCCGAGTGATCCACTTCGGGATTCGCGAACATGCGATGGGTGCGATCCTCAACGGCATCGCCCTCGATGGCCTGACCCGTCCGTTCGGTGGCACATTCCTGGTCTTCAGCGATTACATGCGCGGTGCAGTGCGCCTTGCGGCCTTGATGGGTATTCCCAGCACCTTCGTGTGGACCCATGACTCGATCGGACTCGGCGAGGACGGACCCACACACCAGCCCATTGAGCACCTGTGGTCGCTGCGTGCGATCCCCGGCCTGGCGGTGTGTCGTCCAGCCGATGCACGCGAGACCGCAGCAGCCTGGCTGGCGACTATGCGCCAGCGCGGACCCGTGGGCTTGATCCTGAGCCGGCAGAACCTGCCTGTCCTAGATATCGACGAACAGACCATCCTCGAGGGCGTGGCGCAAGGCGGTTACCTCATTCGGCGGGCCGCAGCACCCCAGGCGATCCTCATCGCCACCGGTTCAGAGGTTTCGCTCGCTCTCGCAGCTGCGGAGGCGCTCGCTGCAGACGGCATTGACATAAACGTGGTGAGCATGCCGTGTCTGGAATGGTTCAACGCGCAAGAGCAGGCATACCAAGACTCGGTCATCGACCCATCGATCTCGGCCCGGGTAGCCGTGGAAGCTGGCTCGACGCTGGGCTGGCACCGCTACGTAGGTGACCGGGGCGCGGTGATCGGCTTGGACCATTTTGGGGCCAGCGCCGACGGACCGCGCCTGTACTCCGAATTCGGTATCACCACCGAGGCCATTGCCGATGCTGTTCGGGGTGTCATCGGATGACTCCGGAGGTTCGCATGACCCCGGAAGTGCTCACCGAACTTTCTGCCGGTGGCGTGAGCCTGTGGCTTGACGACCTCGATCGATCCCGTCTGGATTCCAGCCAAGGCGAGCGGAGTCTGCGACACCTCATCGAACGGCGAGCCATTCGTGGTGTCACCACCAATCCAACGATCTTTGATCGCGCCGTGGGCTCTGGCTCGGCTCTGTACGTCAATCAACTCCGCGACCTTGCGCGCGCTGGATTGGATACCGACGACGCCATTCGTGTTGTCACCACCGACGACGTCCGCGCCGCTTGTGATGTGCTCCTTCCTGTTTGGGAAGCCACTGGTGGACTCGACGGTCGTGTGTCCATTGAAGTCGATCCACGGCTGGCACACGAGACCGACGCAACCGTCACGCAGGCGCAGGAACTGTGGAGTGTTGTCGAGCGCCCCAATGCCATGATCAAGATTCCTGCCACCCAGGCGGGGCTACCGGCCATCACTCGTACCCTGGCAGCGGGCATCAGCGTCAACGTCACTTTGATCTTCTCGGTGGACCGCTATCGCGAAGTGATGGCAGCGCATCTGCGAGGCCTGCAACAGGCGCACGCCGCAGGTATCGATCTCGCGGGAATCGAATCGGTTGCGTCGTTCTTCGTCAGCCGGGTGGATACCGCGATCGATGCACAGTTGGATTCCATGAGCGACCCACGCGCTTCAACCCTGCGCGGACAGGCCGCAATCGCCAATGCTCGACTTGCGTGGGCTGCTTACGAAAGCCACACCGCGTCTGATGAATGGTGGCAGTTGTCAGCTTCGGGTGCCCGCTCACAACGCCCCCTGTGGGCGAGTACGGGTGTGAAGGATCCGGCCTACGACCCCGCGCGTTACGTGGTGGAACTCGCTGCCCCAGGATGCGTCAATACAGTTCCCGAAGCAACCTTGCAGGCTGTTGCCGAGTCAGGCGCTTACCAAGGCGAAACGATGTCCGGACGCGCTGAAACCGCCGCGACGATTGTGGCGGAACTGTCGGACGTTGGGATCGACATACAAGCCGTATGTCAGCAACTTGAGGATGCTGGCGTTGCTTCGTTCATAGACAGTTGGGAGAAGTTGCGTTCGACGGTAGCGTCGATCATGTCGAGCTAATTCCTGGCGAAGTGTCTTACTTGCCGTGGAGTCGATCCAGTGCCTCTTGCAAGATCGCAGCACCGTCCTTGTCTGAACGGCGCTCCTTCACGTAGGCCAGGTGCGTCTTGTACGGCTCTATCTTGGGCGGTGCCGGAGGGTTCTCCTGGTCTTGCCCGGCAGGCAGACCACATCGCGGGCAATCCCATTCTTCGGGAATCTCCGCATCGGTGGCGAAACTCGGCCGAGACTCGTGCTTGTTGGAGCACCAAAAGGACACGTGAATGCGAGGAGCAGCTTCGCCGCGCTCGGCTTCGCCCATGGGCCCCGCTCCTACGCGGCTCCCCCGAATCGCACTGCCACCTGCCATGTGATGTCCTCCCTCACGGCGCACCGGAATACAGCACGCCTGCCAACGAATTACGTACTGATGATCAGCCCGACCGCGACAATGCTCGCCGCCCAGATCAAGCCAATACCGACCGTGAGACGGTCCAAGTTCTTCTCCGCCACCGACGATCCACCGATCGAGGAGGACACACCCCCTCCAAACAGATCGGATAACCCGCCACCTTTTCCGCGGTGCAGCAAGATCAAAACGACCAGCAATGCGCTGGTGATGACCAAGAGCACGGCAAGGACGATGGTGAGAACAGTGATCATGAGGGAGCCAACGATACCCCGTGGCTCAGGCAGCCACGTCGGGGTGCAGGCGATAGCGCACGATCCCGATGAACTCGTCGGCATCGAGGCTTGCTCCGCCCACCAGACAGCCGTCCACATCAGGCTGAGCCATGATCCCGGCGACGTTCGTTGCCTTCACCGATCCGCCGTACAAAATCCGCACTGATTGCGCGACTGACGCCCCGCGATGTTCTGCGATATCGGCACGAATCGCGGCGCACACTTCTTGGGCGTCCTGACCGGTAGCGACCTCGCCGGTGCCGATTGCCCAGACGGGTTCATAGGCGATAACTAGTCCGGCCACCTGATCGTCGCTTATCCCCTCCAGCGAGCCACGCACCTGCTCGAGGACGTAGGCCACGTGCTCACCGGATTGGCGGATCTCGAGCCCTTCGCCCACACACACGATCGGCACGAGCTCATTGACCAAGGCAGCCGCAGTCTTCGCGGCCACCACGGAATCGTCCTCCGCGTGGTACTGACGCCGTTCACTGTGCCCCACAGCCACGTAGGTGCAACCGAGTTTGGCCAGCATCGCACCGGAGATCTCACCGGTGTACGCACCCGAGGCGTGCACCGAGATGTCCTGGGCGCCATAAGCGATGTCGTAGTGATCACCTTCGATCAGCGTTTGCACGCTGCGAATGTCGGTGAACGGAGGCAGCACGGCAACTTCAACCGCCTCCAGGTCCTGCTCATTGAGGCCGAAAGCCAACTTCTGTACGAGCGCAATCGCTTCGAAGTGGTTCAGATTCATCTTCCAGTTGCCAGCCATCAGTGGCTTGCGATCACTCACGCTTCCTCCTCGAGAACTGCCAGACCCGGCAGCTGCTTACCTTCCAAGAACTCCAAACTCGCTCCCCCGCCGGTACTGATGTGATCGAAAGCAGACTCATCGACGCCGAGCGTTCGAATCGCAGCCGCAGAATCCCCACCACCTACGACGGTCATCGCAGATGAGGCGGCCATCGCATTCGCCACCGCGAGCGTGCCAGGCGCGAAAGGCTCCATCTCGAACACACCCATCGGGCCGTTCCATACGACCGTTCCCGCATCAGAAATCAACTCTGCATAACGACGAGCCGTCTCGGGTCCGATGTCCAGGCCCATCCAGCCATCGGGAATCTGATCGGCCGGGACAACCCTCACGTCGGCATCGGCTGCGAATCGGTCGGCCACCACCACATCGACTGGAAGAGCGACCTCGATACCGCGGAGCTTGGCCTGCTCCAAGAACCCCTCGACGGTGGGGATCTGATCTGCCTCGAGCAGCGACGCACCCACCGAGTAGCCCTGCGCGGCAAGGAACGTGAATGCCATCCCACCGCCGATCAGCAAGCGATCTACACGCGGAATCAGATTGCCGATGACAGCGAGCTTGTCGCTGACTTTGGAACCCCCGAGGACCACTGCGTACGGACGCGCCGGCTCCCCCAGCAACTGCGCGAACACCGAGGCTTCCTTGTGCACGAGTCGTCCCGCCGCGTTCGGTAACAAGCGCGCAAGATCAGTGACCGACGCCTGCTCCCGGTGCACTACTCCGAATCCTTCGGAGACGAAGACGTCCCCCAGGGTGGCAAGTTCCGCGGCCAACGCAGCGCGCTCGGCCTGGTCCTTGCTCGTCTCGCGCGAATCGAAGCGGATGTTCTCCAAGAGCACCACGCCTCCGGGCCCGGTTCGCTCCAGTAGGTCGCGGGCTTCGTCGATGGTCGGCGCAACATCAACCGGCGTCCCGAGAAACTCCGAAAGCGCCCGCGCCACGGGAAGCAGACTCAATGCCGGATCGATCTCACCCTTCGGCCGACCCAGATGCGCAAGGAGCAACAGCCGTGCTCCTTGGTCACGTAGGTAGTCGAGCGTAGGGAGTGCTGCTTCGATCCGCCCGGTGTCGGTGATGACGCGCTCGCCGTGTTCGTCGTCGGCCAGTGGGACGTTGAAGTCCACGCGAACGATGACGACGGACCCGGCGACGGAGAGGTCGTCCAGGCTCCGCACAGTTACAGCTTCGAACCGACGAGGCCGACAAGATCAACGAGGCGGTTGCTGTAACCCCACTCGTTGTCGTACCAGCCGAGCACCTTGACCATGTTGCCGTTCGCATTCGTCATACCCGCGTCGAAGATGCACGACGACGGATCGGTGACGATGTCGGTCGAGACGATCGGATCTTCGGTGTATTGCAGGATCCCCTTCATCGGACCATCCGCGGCTGCCTTGATGGCTGCGTTGATCTCTTCCTTGGTGGCTGGGGTCTTCAACTCGACAGTGAGGTCGGTCGCCGAACCGGTGGGTACCGGCACCCGCATGGCATAACCATCGAGCTTGCCCTTCAGGTGCGGCAACACGAGTGCGATCGCCTTTGCGGCGCCAGTGCTCGTGGGGATCATGTTCACAGCGGCTGCCCGTGCACGACGCAGATCGCTGTGTGGGAAGTCCAGGATTCGCTGATCATTCGTGTAGGCGTGGATCGTTGTCATCAGTCCGCGCTCGATACCGAAGGAGTCGTCGATGACCTTCGCCATCGGTGCCAAGCAGTTCGTGGTGCAGGAGGCGTTAGAGATGATCACGTCAGTCGCGGGGTTGTAGTCGGCGTCGTTCACACCCATCACGATGGTGATGTCCTCGCCCTTAGCTGGTGCGGAGATGATGACCTTCTTCGCGCCAGCGGTGACGTGCTTGCGGGCATCCTCGGCGTCCGTGAAGAACCCGGTGGACTCGATGACCACATCGGCACCCACCTTGGCCCAGGGCAGAGCCGCGGGGTCCTTCTCGGCGAAGACGGGAATGACGGTTCCATCGACGGTGATCTGACCATCGCCAGATTCAACCGGCACTCCGATGCGCCCGAGGATGGAGTCGTACTTCAACAGGTGAGCAAGGGTCTTGGTATCGGTGAGGTCGTTGATGCCCACCACTTGAACGTCGGCGCCGCTGGCGAGCAGTGCGCGAAAGAAGTTACGTCCGATACGTCCGAATCCGTTGATGCCGACCTTGATGGCCACGACTAGCTCCCTGAGTTGGTTCTGACCGTTAACGTGAATGTAGCCGCTGCCGAGCGGGTAACGGATTCCACGCCGACAACGCTTACATCTTAGTGATCCAGGTTACGTTCAGATGAATCAGGCGCGTCAGTCGTCGGTCAAATCCGCATCGACGAGGGCCGCCTCAGTGTCGGCAATACCCAACTCGGCCGCTCTCTTGTCGGCCAAGGCGAGCAAACGGCGAATCCGCCCGGCGATGGCATCCTTCGTCATCGGCGGATCGGCCAGGGCTCCGAGTTCCTCCAAACTCGCCTGCTGGTTGTCCATCCGCAGCCGCCCGGCCACCACCAGGTGATCGGGCACGTCCTCGCCCAGAATCTCCAGTGCTCGACCGACGCGCGCGCTGGCTGCTACTGCCGCTCGGGCGGAACGACGCAGGTTGGCGTCGTCGAAATTGGCGAGTCGATTTGCGGTGGCCCGCACCTCGCGGCGCATGCGGCGTTCCTCCCAGGCCAGCACCGATTCGTGTGCTCCCATGCGCGTAAGTAAGGCCCCGATGGCATCGCCGTCGCGAATGACCACGCGGTCAACCCCTCGCACCTCCCGCGACTTCGCGGAGATGCCCAGACGTCGAGCGGCTCCGACCAGCGCCAAAGCGGCCTCCGGTCCGGGTGCGGTGACTTCCAAAGATGAGGAGCGACCGGGTTCGGTGAGGGAACCGTGCGCGAGGAATGCCCCGCGCCAGGCCGCCTCGCAATCGCACAGACCCCCGGCCACGATCGCTGGCGGTAGCCCTCGGACAGGCCGCCCACTCGCATCGACGATGCCCGTCTGCTTTGCAAGGGCCTCTCCCCCGGTGGTGACGCGGACGAGGTAACGGGTTCCCTTGCGAATTCCCGAGCCCTGGACCATCGCGACTTCGCTGTCGTGCCCGTAGATGTCGAATATGTCTTTGCGGAGCCGGCGCGCAATTGCCCCGGCGTCGACTTCAGCCTCGATCACGATCGATCCACTCACGATGTGTAGCGCGCCGCCGAAGCGCAGGAGGGTCGAGACCTCTGCCTTTCGGCAGCAGGTCTTGGTGACCTCCACGCGGCTGAGCTCATCCTTGACTGCGGCGGTCATCGCCATAGTGGCCGTTCCTCCCGTCATCCGGCGAGAACCGTACCGAAGGCGCGCCCGAGCTTCGCCGGGTCGTGCCTATCCCCGTGCCCGGCGACGTCCATCTCGTGCACCACAGCTCCCCAGGAGCGACACGCCGCATGCAGGTCGGCCCGTGGGCCGGGTCCCCCCAGGTGGTGTGAATCCGCGATCACTGCGTCGAAGGTCACGTCCGGGGCATGTGCGGCGATCGCCTCGATGTGCTGTGCTGGGGAGAAGTCGCCGGTTTCTCCGTCCTGGGGGTCCAAGTTGAGCACCAACAAGCGCATGCCTGGTGCTCGGGCGATGTGCTGTGCTTGTTCACGAAGCAGCAGATGTGGCATGAGCGAGGTGAACCAGGATCCAGGTCCCAGCACGATCGCATCGGCGGAGTCGATCGCGGCCAACGCCTCCGGGCACGGTTCGGCGTCACCTGGTTGAATGCGCACCCTCTCGACGCGACCCAGGGTGGTCGCGACCTCGACCTGACCACGAACCTCCACCA